>CAQXTN010000014.1:0-40392 GCA_948916585.1 uncultured Oscillibacter sp.
GGCTTATAGGTATCGGAGGTGTAGTACTCGGTGAAGTAGCCGATGGCGCAGCCGCCGATGAGGCCGCAGAGGATGGCGATGTACACGCCCCAGCTGCCAAGAATCCAGTAGGTCAGAGGGGCCGCCAGCACGGCCGCCAGCACGGCGGCGGTGTAGGTGCCGGTGCGGAGGCTCTTCAGCAGGGACTCCTGGGTGGCGTTCTCCTTGGTCTTTACCAGGAAGGAGCCAAAGATGGAGCAGATAATGCCGCAGACCGCCAGGGCCACGGGGAGCAGCATGCCGTTCCAGCCGTAGCCGCCCACGGCGCCCAGGGCGAAGGTGGCCAGGATGGAGCCTACGTAGGACTCGTAGAGGTCCGCGCCCATTCCGGCCACGTCGCCCACGTTGTCGCCCACATTGTCGGCGATGGTGGCGGGGTTCCGGGGGTCGTCCTCGGGGATGCCCGCCTCGACCTTGCCCACCAGGTCCGCGCCCACGTCGGCGGCCTTGGTGTAGATGCCGCCGCCCACGCGGGCGAAGAGGGCCATGAAGGAAGCGCCCATGCCGTTCATGACCATGATGTTGCCCAGGGCGACGGGGTCGTTGACGCCGAAAGCGTAGCGCAGCAGGAAAAACCACATGGTAATGTCCAGCATGCCAAGGCCCACCACGGTGAAGCCCATGACGGAGCCGGAGGAGAAGGCCACCCGCAGGCCCTTGTTCAGGCTCTCGGAGGCGGCCTGCGCGGTCCGGGCGTTGGAGTTGGTGGCGATCTTCATGCCGATGAAGCCCGCCAGCATGGAGAAGATGCCACCGGTAACGAAGGCGAAGGGAGTGAACTTGGAGAGCATCTTCCCTCCGGTGGCAAAAGCGATGACCAGCAGGACGACGAAAACCACGACAAAGACCTTGAACACCGTGGTGTACTGCTGTTTTAAGTAAGCGTTTGCGCCAGAGCGGATGTTTGCGGCGATTTTACGCATTTTCTCGCTTCCTTCTGAGTAAGAAAGCACTTTTTTTGCCTGCATAACGGCAAAAAATCCGGCGACCAGTGCGCCTACAAAACCGATCCAAAACAAGTTTTCCATCAATTTCTCTCCTCCTTTTGGTTTTGCGCCCTTGACTGTGTAGCCTTATTGTAGCATATTCGAACATTTTTTCAAGAGAAAAATCCTTTTTTTCTTACGCAAACGTTGTATTTCTTATAATTTACCAAAACTAACCCAAGAAATATGGGCATATTGCTTTACGAGTTCGGAAAATTTTCGTAAATTTGCTGATTTGATAGCGCAAATTTTGACATTTCTATAACAATCTCTCCAGCCGCCAGCGACTACGCTTTCAAATTTTTCCCATTTTCACGCAAATTTTTAAATTTTTGCGTAGTTTTTTGCGTTCCATGCCAGGAGGCAGTCGCTTTCACCACGCACCGCTTTACGAAAAAAGTCCCCCTGGAGCATATTCGTCCAGGGGGAGCGCATTTTTTACTATTTTTCAGGAAACCAGTCGAAAATCCGTAAAGACCCAGCGGTCGTCCTCAAAGGCGTAAGGGAAGGACCAGCTCTCCAGACCCACCACGGTCTCCCGGTCCTCACCCAGAAGGTCCACCGTCACGTTGACAAACCAGACAGCCTCCTCCTGCTGGTTCGCCTCCACCAGAGCCCGTCCTTTTCCGTCGTCCGGCTCCCGGCTGTCTCCGGTGACAAAGAGAACGCCGTCTATGTCCCGGTATTGAATCCGGGCGCTCTTCCCATCCAGAAGGCGGTCCGTCAACTCCCGGGAGAACACGCCCCGCAGACAGGCCCGCAGTTCCTCCAGGTCTCCCACACCCTCCATCGCCACTCGGTAATAGGTTTTGCTGTTCATATAGACGGATTCGCCGGAGGTGGGCAGGGGAGCCAGGTCAAACCAGCCATAGACCCGCTGGGCCCGCTCATAGGCCGCCAGCACCTCCGCCTCCGGCATGGGCCTGGCGGAGGATTCCACCATAGAAGAGCTCATGTTCTCCGCCTGAGCCGCCGGGGCGGAGGGCATACGGGGCACAGAAGCGGCGGACGCTTTCTCCCCGGCGGGGGCGGCGCAGCCCGCGAGAAACAGTGTGAACAGCAGCGCGGCCAGAGCTTTGCGCATAAGGTCGTCCCCCCTTTCCTCAGCCTGACGATTCTGGCTCCCCGGAAAGCGGGCCGTCCGCTCCCGGGGGCCTATCTTTAGTTCAAATGTATCATATTCAGCGACAAAACGCCACAAAAATTTTCCATAAAAACCACGATTTTTCGCGCTCTTTTTTGGCTTGTCATACAGCATTTGGTAGGCAATGGAAAAAGCCCGCCCCATATGGTGGGGACGGGCTCCGTCAGCTTTGATTTCTCAAACGAGGCAATATGATAGAGGCTGCGGCCGCCGTTTTCCGGGGACCGTCATATCGTCAACGGGCAAAAGCCCGATTCGCGGAAAAAGAAAAATCCACGCCGACGGCGTGGCTTCCGGTTTTCAGCGATCGCTGTGAGTCCAAGGCTCATCCAGAAAGATCATGTCGTCCAAATCGTCCGGTAACGCTTGTGCAAAAATTCTCATGTGTTTCAATCTCCTCTCGTGAAATTTCTATTAAAAAGAATACCACATTCGTTAACATAATGCAAGAGGAATTTTCTGTATTTCATAAATTTTTTATATTTGCCCTCGGCGACTTTTGTCATCCCGCCCTAAGGTCAGCCTTTTGGCGGCGGGACGCACGAAGTTTTCTGTATCTCCCTGCCGTTCTTTGTGTATTTTTCCTCTCGCCAGGGAAATACTCCCTGTGCTATACTGCCTTTATTATAGGTATAATCGCCGTTTTCCGGCTTGGAGGTGTCTATGGGAAGGCGTTCCAAACAGCCCCGCCGCCACGGGCGCGGGCTGCTGTTCCTGCTGGCCCTGGTGGTCCTGACGGGGCTCTATGTCCATTGGGGCAACACGGCCCTGCAAGCCGCCTCCTTCTCCCCTGTCCTCCGGGACCTTCCCCAGGGCTTTGACGGCTGCCGGTTCGTGGTGCTGGGAGACCTGCACTCTACTTTTTTCGGCGAAAAAAACCAACGGCTCCTGGAGACCGTGGAGGCCCAGGAACCGGAATACATCTTTCTAGTGGGCGATCTGCTGGACGCCTTCCGGGATATTCCCCCCGGCTACGCGGAGGAAACGGCGGCGGGCTTGGCGGACATCGCCCCCACCTACTACGTCACCGGCAACCACGAGTGGGCCATCGGGGACGTGCCGGAGCTGAAGCAAGCCCTGGAGGCCCAGGGAATAACGGTGCTGTCCAATCAATTCCTCCCTCTGGAGCGGGGCGGAGACACGGTGGTCCTGGCAGGCATCGACGACCCCAACGGCTACGCGGACCAAAAGTCCCCGGAGGCTCTGGCGGAAGAGGTCCGGGCCGCGTGGGGAGACCCCTTCTGGATGCTGCTGGCCCACCGAAATGACCATTTCCCGGACCAGTACAGCCTGCTGGGCGCAGACCTTGTGATATCAGGTCATGGACACGGCGGAGTGATTCGCCTGCCCTTCACGGACGGGCTGGTGTCCACGGACCGGACCTTTTTCCCCTCCTATACGGCGGGGCTCTATGAGCAAAACGGCTCTACCCTGTTTGTCACCCGAGGGCTGGGAAATACGGGGCCAAGCTTCCGGCTGTTCAACCGGCCGGAGGTGGCGGTGGTCACTCTGCGACGGGAATAAACGGCGTTTCCCGCAGGGCGTCGGAGATTTGGGAACCCATGCGGAGGCCGTAATAAAAAGAATACAACCCCCGGATTACCGCTGGATCGCCCCGGAGATAGTTCGGCCAATCCTTTTCATCCGGGATGCTGACTTGCTGGAAATAGAGGTCCTCGACAATTTGGGGAATTTCGGTCATGGCAAAAGCCTCCGCCCGCTCAATTTATTGTATGGTTTTATGGTAGCACAAATACTTGTGTTGTGTTAAGGGGGAACTATGGACTTTTTTGAAAAAATCCGTATGTTGCGGAAAGAGCTGCAAATGTCACAGCCCGCCGTCGCGGCAGAAATTGGCATTTCCACGCGGGGCTATCAAGCCATGGAATTAGGCACATTTCCAAGATATGAAAAATTGCTTCGGATTGCTGATTACTATGACGTGTCCGTAGACTGGCTGATGGGCCGAACCGAGAACCGTCACGCCCACCGGGGGTAACGTGTTCTATCGGGAGAAGGGCAGTCCTGGAAAAAGGCAAACGCATACCCCCTACCGCAAGATGAACGACAGCGAAAAGAGGAGCTGGTCCATTCGGTGAAGGACAACCCCCGCTCAACCCGATTGCGCGTGGGAAGTCATTCCGGCTCCGCCGATCATTCAGCCGCGCCCCTGTCCCTCGTCCCCCCGCAGGAACGATACTTCTTTTTCGCTTTTGGACCGTGCACGGCCCGTTTTCTCTTTTCTTCTGGAAGAAAAAGAGAAAACGGGGGTGCAATGAACCAGCCATCATCATGGCTGAAATTCCCCCCCGCCCGAAGGGCGAGTACACCCCTCCCCTCTGGGGAGCCTCCAAGGAGCGCCTATGCAAGAATTCCCCGCCGGAACCTTCGACATCGCCGTCATCGGCGCCGGCCACGCCGGCATCGAGGCCGCCCTGGCCTCCGCCCGTCTGGGGCTGGAAACCATCGTTTTCACCATCAATTTAGACGCCGTAGGTAACATGCCCTGCAACCCCGCCATCGGCGGCACCGGCAAGGGCCACCTGGTCCGGGAGCTGGACGCCCTGGGGGGCGAAATGGCCCGGGCCGCCGACGAGTGCTGCATCCAATACCGCCTTCTAAACAAGGGCAAGGGCCCCGCTGTCTGGTCCCTCCGGGCCCAGGCGGACCGCCGGAAGTACCAGGGCCGCATGAAGCACGCCCTGGAGCGCCAGGCGCGCCTCACCGTCCGCCAGGGGGAGGTGGTGGAGGTCCGCACCGGCGAGGACGGCGGCGTCTCCGCCGTGGTCCTGGCCACCGGGGCGGTGTTCGCCGTCCGGGCCGTCATTTTGGCTACGGGAACCTATCTCACCGGCCGGACCATCGTGGGCGAGTGGGTGGAGGACTCCGGCCCCGACGGCATGCACGCCGCCACCCGGCTGACGGAATCCCTCTTGAAATTGGGCCTCCCTCTCCGCCGCTTCAAAACCGGCACGCCTCCCCGGGTCAATGCCCGGACCGTGGACTTTGAGGAAATGGAGGTCCAGCCCGGCGACGCGCTGCCCGTCCCCTTCTCCTATTCCACCCGGGAGGCCCCGGAAAACCGGGCGGTCTGCTATCTCACCTGGACCACGGAGGAGACCAAGCGCATCATCCAGGAGAACCTGGACCGGGCCCCTATGTACTCCGGCCTCATCGAGGGCGTGGGGCCCCGGTACTGCCCCTCCTTTGAGACGAAAATCGTCCGTTTCCCGGACAAGCTCCGCCACCAGCTCTTTGTGGAGCCCATGGGTCTGGACACCGAGGAGCTTTACATTCAGGGCTTCTCCTCCTCCATGCCGGAGGACGTGCAGATTCAAATGCTTCACAGCGTCCCGGGCCTCCGCCGGGCCGTCATGACCCGGCCCGCCTACGCCATTGAGTACGACTGCGTCGACCCCCTGGCCCTGGCGCCCACCCTGGAGGTGAAGACCGTCCCCCGTCTCTATGGCGCGGGGCAGTTCAACGGCTCCTCCGGCTATGAGGAGGCGGCGGTCCAGGGCCTCGTGGCGGGAGTCAACGCCGCCCGGAAGCTCCGGGGTCAGGACGAATTTGTCCTCTCCCGGGCGGAGAGCTACATCGGCACCCTGGTTGACGATCTGGTGACCAAGGGCACGGAAGAGCCCTATCGGATCATGACCTCCCGGAGCGAGTACCGGCTTTTGCTTCGGCAGGACAACGCGGACCTGCGCCTTACCAAACGGGGCTATGAGATCGGCCTGGTCCCGGAGGAACGCCTCCGGGCCGTGGAGAAAAAATACGCCGCCGTGGAGCGGGAGATCAAGCGCCTGCGCCACACCGGGGCCTCTCCCTCGCCGGAGCTGGCGGCTTTCCTGGCCTCCAAGGACACGGCGGACGCCCCGGGGGGCTGTCCCCTGGACGCGCTTTTGCGGCGGCCCCGGATTCACTATGACGAGCTGGCTCCCTTCGACCCGGGCAGGCCGGACCTGCCGCCGGACGTGGCGGAGCAGGTGGAAATCTCCGTAAAGTACGAGGGCTATATCCGCCGCCAGGAAAAGCAAGTGGAGGATTTTCAGAAGATGGCCTCCCACGCTCTGCCGCCGAATTTGGACTACGGCTCCATCCAGGGTCTCCGGCTGGAGGCCAGGGAGAAGCTGGCGGCAGTGCGTCCCCTGGACTTGGGACAGGCGTCCCGAATTTCCGGCGTGTCCCCGGCGGACGTGGCCGCCCTGATGATTTTTTTGGAAAAATAGGAACCGCTGTTTTCAGACGGCAGGAACCGTCAATACTGATAGGAAAGGAAGCGCTTCCCATGCTGATCGACATGACCCACACCATCACCCCGGAGATCCCCGTCTACCCCGGCACGCCGGTCCCCAGTCTCACCCCCGCCTGTACCTTCACCCGGGACGGCTTCCGGGAGACCCTGCTGACCTTCTCCTCCCATACCGGCACCCATATGGACGCTCCCGCCCACCTGTTCCAGGACGGGCGGACCCTGGACCAAATGCCCATGTCCCAGTTCTCCGGCCGGGCCACGGTGCTGGACGTGTCCCAGGAGGGTCCGGTCATTACGGAGGAGTTCCTCCGGTCTAACTACGAGGCCATCCACTGTGCCGATTACATCTTGTTCTACACCGGCTGGGAGGATCGCTGGGGCACGGAGCGCTTTTTGGAGGACACCTTCCCCGTTCCCGACGAGGACGCGGCCCGGTATCTGGTCTCCCGGGGGCTCAAGGGCCTGGGCACCGACGCTATCAGCATTGACCGGATGGGAGACAGCAAGCTCCCGATCCACCACATCCTTTTGAAGGACAGCATTTTGAGCATTGAAAACCTGTGCCTGAAAAAGGTCCGGGGGCGGAAGGACTTTTTGTTCTTCGCCCTGCCCATGAAATTCCAGGACACCGACGGCGCTCCCGTCCGCGCGTTCGCGGAGCTGCGGGAAGCGTTTGAGGGAGAGAGGAGAAAACGGTGAAAAAACTTCTGGCTATTACCGTCTGTAAGCTGGGGCGCTTTGTGGGAAAGCTCATCGGCAAGGGCAGCTCCATGCCCGGGAAGTTTGCCCTGAAAATCTGCCCGGACATTCTTCGACGGGTGGAGCTGCCGGAGCATATCATCGCCGTCACCGGCTCCAACGGGAAAACCTCCACCGTGGAGATGATCGCCGCCATCCTCCGGGCGGACGGAAAAACCGTGGTCTACAACGAAGAGGGCTCCAACCAAATCGAGGGCGTGACCACCCTGGTGCTGACCCACGCCACCCTGGGGGGCAAGGTCCGGGCGGATGTGCTCCTCATCGAGTCCGACGAACGCTACGCCGCCCACACCTTCCAATTCTTCCACCCCACGGAGTTTGTAGTGACCAACCTCTACCGGGACCAGCTCACCCGAAACGGCCACCCGGAATGGGTCTATGACTCCATCCTCCCGGCCCTCCACCCCGAGACGGAGCTGCTTTTAAACGCCGACGATCCCCTGTCCTCCTGCTTCGCCCAGGGGCGGGAGAAGGTGAAATGGTTTGGCCTGAACCAGTGCTCCATCTCCACGGATACCCCCACCGGGGTCTATCACGACGGGGCCTTCTGCCCCCTCTGCCACGCTCCCATGGAGTATGACTACGTGCACTACAACCACATTGGAGCCTATCGCTGCACGAAATGCGGACACAAAAAGCCTGCCGCAGATTACGCCGTCACGTCGGTGGACCTGGAAAATGCCCGGATCACCATTGACGGCAAGGTCCAAATTACCCTGGCCTTCCGGAGCATCTACAACATTTACAACATTCTGGCGGCCTATGCCGCCTGCCGGGAGTGCGGCGTGTCCGGCGAAACCGCCGCCGCCGTCCTCAGCAATTATCTGCTGAAAAACGGCCGGATGCAGACCTTCCGTCTGGGGGCCCGCCACGGCACGCTGCTGACCAGCAAGCACGAAAACTCCATCGCCTACGACACGAACCTCCGCTATATCGCCGCCTCGGAGAAGGACTGCACAGTGCTGGTCATCGTGGACGCGGTGAGCCGGAAGTACTTCACCAGCGAAACCAGCTGGCTATGGGACATCGACTTTGACCAGCTGAATGCCCCCCATGTAAAGCGGGTGGTGCTGGCGGGCCGGTACTGCAACGACTTGGCAGAGCGGTTCTCCTACACGGAGGTGGAGAACTGGTCCGTGGAGCCGGATATCGCCGCGGCGGCGTCGGAGCTGAAAAACAGCGGGGACGAGGAGCTGTTCGTCGTCACCTGCTTCTCCGACCGGGACAAGATTCTCAGCCGCGTGGAAAAGGAGGCGTGAGGCATGGACGTGCGGATCATCCACTTTTACCCGGACCTGATGGACCTCTACGGAAGCCGGGCCAACCTGCTGGCCTTGCGGCGCTATCTGGAGCACCTGGACTGTACGGTCACGGTGGAGACCGTCCTCCCCGGCGGCGGGGCGGACGTCTCCCGAGGGGACTTCTTCTTTATGGGCGCGGGAACGGAGCGCGCCGCCCGGGCCGCTATGGCGGACTTCTCCCGCTATGGGGAGCCCTTGAAGGCCGCCGCCCTGGACAGCGCCGCCATGCTCTTCGCCGGAACGGCCATGGACCTGCTGGGCAAATCCGTCCAGGAGGCGGATGGCAGCTCCTATGAGGGCCTTGGGCTGGCCTCCTTCGCCGTGGAGCACGGCAAAAAACGCATTGTCGGGGATGTGTACGGACACACGGACCTCTATCCGGAGGCGGTGGTGGGCTTTCTGAACAAGTGCGGCGTGGTCTCCGGCGTGGAGACGCCGCTTTTGACAGGGCTGGACCTGGGCTTTGGCAATGAGAAGGTGCGGGGGCCGGAGGGCTTCCATTGGAAAAACGTCTTTGCCTCCCAGCTGACGGGCCCCCTGCTTGTGAAAAACCCCAAGCTGCTGGAGACCGTGGCCGCCGCCATCTATGCCCGCCGGGGCAAACCCCTGCCGGTGGACCGGCCCGTAGACCGCTGGGCGGAAAAAGCCTATGCCGTCACGGAGGAGCAGCTCCGGTTGCGGGCACAGGCAAACTAGAGCGGTTCCCAGAAATAACGAAAAAAGGAGGCGGTGACAGAGGCCGCGGAGCAAGGCGAAGGACGCGGACGGGCTGACGCCCGTCAAGGACGGCAACGCGGCTATGCGGCCTCTGGACTGCCGCACTTTTCTCAGTATTTTGGGGAACTGCTCCAGGCAGTCAGCTCCAGCGTTCTGTCCAGAATGAACGCCCTCTACCTTTCCCTGGCGGAGGACGGTAAGCAGCCTTTTCACAGTCCTTCCCTGCCGGCGGATTTCGCATATTCTTTCATTCAAGGCCGGCCGCTGAACAGCAGCCCCTTCCAATTCCTCCCTTCCTCTCCAGATTTTGAGGGTTGCCCCCGGCCGCCGTTTCCGGTATCCTTGTCTGTGAACTCCACACAAGAAAGGAAACGTAAGGAAACCTATGAAACGAACACTCTTATGCGGACTTCTCGCTGTCGCGGCCCTCTGCCTCCCAGTCCAGGCCGCCCGGCCCGCCAATCTCCAGGTGGACGGGGAACTTTTAAACGCCCCCGCCTACGTGGAGGCGGGCACCACCTACGCTCCCCTCCGGGAGCTGCTGGAGTCTCTGGGAGATTGGAACGTCTGGTGGGACGGCTCCGCCGCCCGCGCGGTCTCCGAGGACGCCTCTTTATCGGCAGACCCTGACGGCGGCTTTCTGACCGTCAACGGCCAGCGCTATCCCTGCGTGGTAGACGTGGTGGAAGGCCGGACCTACGTGCCTCTGCGCCTGACCGCGGAGGCCCTGGGCGGAAGCGTCCGGTGGGACCCCTGGCTGGACGGGGCAGCCGTGACCTCCCCCGGCGCGGAGCACGACGCCATGGACTACTACTGGCTCTCCCGCATCATCCACGCCGAAAGCGGCGGCGAGGCTCTGGAGGGCCAGATCGCCGTAGGCAACGTGGTGCTGAACCGGGTCTCCAGTGAGGACTTCCCTGACAGCATTCCCGGCGTCATCTTCGACGACGAGAACGGCGTGCAGTTTGAGCCGGTGTCCAACGGCGCCGTGACCAAGGCGCCCACAGAGCTGTCCCTAGAGGCCGCCCGGCGGGCCCTGTCCGGGGAGAACACCGCCGGGGACGCGCTCTACTTCTTCGCTCCGGCCCTGTCGCAGGGAAGCTGGATCGACTCCAGCCGCGCCTACCGGCAGACCATCGGCTGTCACCGCTTTTACAGCTGACACACGTGGCGCTTTCAAGCCCCGGCGGACCACTCCGCCGGGGTCTTTTGTGATATTCGCTTTAAATCGGCGAAAAATTTCCTTGGAATTTTAGGAAATTTATTTCTTGTGCATCCTCCCCGTTTTCCTATATTCTATAGACAGGTAAATTCCCGACCCACTTTCACGCCGAAAGTCCTAAAAAATGGCATATCTGTCCCAGAATGGGGCACTCTGTAAGAAGCGGCGAACGGGCCGGACAAAGGGGCGATCTTTCATGTTAAAGAGCGAGTATTTGCAGCGTGTTTACACCCAGGTAGTCACCAGGGACCCGGACCAGCGGGAGTTTCACCAGGCGGTGCTGGAGTTTCTGGAGAGCCTGGACCAAATCATCGACCGGCATCCCGAATATGAGAAGAAGGGCATTGTGGACACCTTTGTGGAGCCCGAGCGGGTCATCACCTTCCGGGTGCCCTGGGTGGACGACCGGGGGAAGGTCCAGGTGAACCGGGGCTACCGGGTCCAGTTCAACTCCTCCATCGGCCCCTACAAGGGCGGGCTCCGGTTCCACCCCACGGTGAACCTCTCCATCCTGAAGTTCCTGGGCTTCGAGCAGATTTTGAAAAACAGCCTCACCACCCTGCCCATGGGCGGAGCCAAGGGCGGCAGCGACTTTGACCCCAAGGGCAAGAGCGACGAGGAGGTCATGCGCTTTTGCCAGAGCTTCATGACGGAGCTCCAGCGGCACATCGGCCAGTTTGTGGACGTGCCCGCCGGGGACATCGGCGTGGGCGCCCGGGAAATCGGCTACCTCTTCGGCCAGTACCGCCGGGTCCGGGGGACCTACGCCGCCGGTGTGCTGACGGGCAAGGGCCTCTCCTTCGGCGGCTCCCTGGTCCGCACGGAGGCCACGGGCTATGGATTATGCTATTTGACCCAGGAGATGCTGTCCAAGATGAAAAACGACAGCTTCCAGGGCAAGACGGTGGTCATCTCCGGCAGCGGCAACGTGGCCATCTTCGCCTGCCAGAAGGCCACGGAGCTGGGGGCAACGGTCGTGGCCCTCAGCGACTCCAACGGCTATATCCACGACCCCAAGGGCATCGACCTGGATGTGGTGAAGGACATCAAGCTGGGCCACCGGGGCCGCATCAAGGAGTATGCCGACCGGGTTCCCGGCAGCACCTATGCCGATGGCTTCCGGGGCATCTGGACCATCCCCTGCGACATCGCCCTGCCCTGCGCCACCCAAAATGAAATCGACGGGGAGATTGCCAGGACCATCGTGAAAAACGGGACCATCGCCGTGGCGGAGGGCGCCAACATGCCCTGCCGCCCCGAGGCCATCCAGGAGTTCCAGCACGCCGGGGTGCTCTTTGCCCCCGCCAAGGCCGCCAACGCCGGAGGCGTGGCCACCAGCGGCCTGGAGATGAGCCAGAACTCCATGCGCTACGCCTGGAGCTTCGAGGAAGTGGACCGGCGGCTGAAAACCATCATGACCAACATTTTCCACAACATCTACACCGCCGCCGAGGAGTGCGGAAAGCCCGGTGATCTGGTGTTGGGAGCCAACATCGCGGGCTTCATGAAGGTGGCTGACGTGATGCTGTCCCAAGGCTTAATCTAACAATGCGCAAAAAAAGCGGTTTCTCCGATCTGTTCGGAGGAACCGCTTTTTTGCGTCTGAGCACGGAAAAGGCAATTTTGTACAAGGCACATCCGCCGCTTCGTGGTACGCTGACAGTAGACAGGCGCCTGTCACATTGGAAAGGAGCATTGCATATGGAACATCCGCATCTATTTGACCAGCTTGACACCACCGGGCATCTGCGCCTCCCGGAGGCGGACAGCGCCTTCGGGGACCTGCCCTGGAACCGGCACCCGGATTTCCAGGGTGTGGAGCTCAAGCACCTCGTCACCGTCCGGGAGACCGGCGGGCAGTTCAGCTGTCATCTGGTGCGCGTCGCCCCGGGGAAAACCATTGGGACCCACGCTCACCCCACCCAGACGGAGCTTCACGAGGTCGCCGCCGGAAGCGGCGTCTGCTTGAGCGGCGGAGCCCGGCTTGGCTATGAGCCCGGCGTCGTCTCCATCCTCCCCAAGGGAGAGCCCCATCAGGTGGAGGCGGGGCCGGAGGGCCTCCGCCTGTTGGCCAAATTCATCCCGGCCCTTCTTTAAGGTCCGGCGAACACCGCGCAGCACCGCTTGTAAGCCGCCGGGTTCAGGCCCACCAGGCGCTTGAACTGCCGGTCAAAATGGCTCTGGTCGCAAAAGCCCGCGGCGGCGGCCTCCGCCACGGTGGCCGGTCCCGCCAGCAGCCGCTGGCCCTTCCGGACCCGGTTTTGGAGCTGGAATCGGTGGGGCGTGTAGGGCGGGAGGGCAAACAGGCCGTTTTCCCGGCAGAGCCGCGTCCCCCGGTCCGTCGCCAGCTCCACCGCCCCCTCCAGCACAAGTCCCAGGGTCAGCGTCGAAACATGGTTGTGCTGGGGATAGGACAGCATAGACCCCCGGCAGACGATCACCTCCGCCCGGTCTCCCCGGAGATATTCAATCTCTGTCATTTCCGCCCTTCCCCCTTCCTGAGAATTCATCAGCCAGGAGCGCCGCTCCTGGCTGATCTCCGTTTATTCCGGCGCTTCCTCCGCCGTTGGAGCTTCCGCCGGCTTCTTCCCGGCGTAGACCTCCAGGAACGCCTCCCGCTCCATAGTCTCATTCTCCAGCAGGTACGCCGCCACGGCGTCCAGTACCGCCCGCTTCTCCGTCAGGATATCCTCACAGCGGCGTCCGGCCTCGTCCACCACCCGGCGGACCTCCTCGTCGATCTGAGCCGCCACGGCCTCGGAGTAGCTCCGGCCCTGGCTCATGGTCCGGCCAAGGAACACCTCGTCGTGGCCGCCCTCGAAGGACACCGTACCAATGGTTTCACTCATACCGTACACCGCCACCATCTTCCGCGCGATGTCCGTTGCCCGCTGGATGTCGTTGCTCGCTCCTGTGGAGATATCCCCCAGGCACAGCTTTTCCGCCGCCCGACCTCCCAAAAGAGCCACAATCCGGTCCTCCAGATAGCGCTTGGAGAGGAAGCTCCGGTCCTCCTCCGGCAGGGCGATGGTCATGCCGCCTGCCTGCCCCCGGGGGACAATGGTGATCTGATTCACCGGGTCGTGCTCCGGCAGCGTTTCCATCACCACGGCGTGACCCGCCTCGTGCCAGGCGGTCAGCTCCCGCTCCCGGGGAGAGATGACCCGGCTCCGCTTCTCCGGTCCCGCCAGAACCTTGATCTCTGCCTCCCGGAGGTCCTCCATGGTGATATAATCCCGGTCCCGCCGGGCGGCCAGCAGCGCTCCCTCGTTTACCAGATTCTCCAGGTCCGCCCCGGTGAACCCGGCGGTCCCCCGGGCCAGGGTCCTGAGGTCCACATTCTCCGCCAGGGGCTTGCCCCGCACATGGATTTTCAAAATATCCTCCCGGCCCTTGATATCGGGGAGGCCCACGTAAATCTGCCGGTCAAACCGTCCCGGCCGCAGAAGGGCCGGGTCCAGCACGTCCACCCGGTTGGTGGCCGCCAGGACCACCACGCCCTCATTGGCGGCAAAGCCGTCCATTTCCACTAAGAGCTGGTTCAGCGTCTGTTCCCGCTCGTCGTGGCCGCCGCCGACGCCGGTGCCCCGTTGACGGCCCACGGCGTCGATCTCGTCGATGAACACAATGGCGGGGGACGTTTTCTTGGCCTGCTCAAACAAATCCCGGACCCGGGACGCGCCCACGCCCACGTACAGCTCCACAAAATCAGAGCCGGAGATGGAGAGGAAGCCCACCCCGGCCTCCCCGGCCACAGCCTTGGCAAGCAAGGTCTTGCCCGTGCCCGGAGGGCCCACCAGCAGCACACCCTTGGGGATGCGGGCCCCCAGGGAGATGAACCGCCGTGGGTCCCGCAGGAACTCCACAATCTCCTGGAGCTCCTCCTTCTCCTCCTCCGCCCCGGCCACGTCCTCAAAGCGGACCTTTTTGTCCTTCTCCGAGAGGACCCGGGTTCGGGCGGAGCCAAAGCGGGCCATACGGTCCGCCCCCATGCCGCCTCCCTGCCCCCGGAGGAGGAAGAGGTAGCCCAAGCCGCCGATCAGCGCCACCGACAGGAGAACCGGCAGCAGAATCTCCAGCCAGTTGGTGGAGTGGTCCTGCTGGTAGTCATACGAAGTGATGATCCCCTTGGCGGCCTGCTCCTCCACCAGCTCACCCAGGCTGTCGTAGAACAAATCGAAATCGTAGAGCTCATAGCGCAGGGTGTTCCGGCCCTCCGGCTCTCCCCGCAGCGTCATCAGCAGGGTGTTGTCCCGGATAACGAAGGACTCCACCTTCTCCTGGCGGAATAGCTGCTCCACCTGGGAGAACTCCATCCGCTCGCTCTGGCTGTTCAGCTGCCAGACCCAGCTCAGGCACAGCAGGATCACCAGCCCCAGCATCAAAAAGCTGAGGTTGGACGTACGGTTTTGCTTGGACACGACGGCATTCCTCCTTTAGGCTGTCCGTGACAGCGGGGTGTTACTTCCCGGCGTAGACCTCCGGCTTCAGCACGCCGATGTAAGGGATATTCCGGTACAGCTGGGCGTAGTCCAGGCCATAGCCCACCACGAACTCGTCGGGCACCGTGAAGCCGGATAGATCGGCGGTGATGGCCTTCTCCCGCCGGGCAGGCTTGTCCAGCAGCGTGACGATGGTGATGGACGCCGCCCCCTTGGTCAGGAAGTACTGCTTCAAAAAGGCCAGGGTGTTGCCGGAGTCCAGGATGTCCTCCACGATGATCAGATGCCGCCCGGTGATGTCCTGCCGGAGATCGTGGTCAATCTGCACCCGGCCGGAGGAGGCCGTCGCGTTTCCGTAAGAGCTGACGGCGATGAATTCCACGTCGCTCTTGAGCTGGCAGGCCCGGACCAGGTCCGTCATAAAGACGAAGCTGCCCTTCAAGACCCCCAGGAACAGCGGCTTCTTCCCCTGGAACTTCTCATAGAGCTCCTCGCCCATCTCCGCTACCCGGGCCTTCAGCTCCTCCTCGGTCACCAGTACCTTCAGGATATCTTGCTCCATTTCACTGCGCATCATGTCCGTCCTCCTCAATCTGTTGTTCTGTTTTCTCAATTTTGATAAACCGGCAGGGCTCCCGGCCATCCGGCGCGAAAGCAGCATCCACGCCCAGCCGCCACACGGCGGCCAGTTTGCCTTCCACATAAATGGCGGGCAGGCGGTCCCGCTCCGCCAGGGAAACGCGGCGGTCCAGGCAAAGCCGCTTCACGCTCCGGCTCCCCCGGGCCCCCGGCAGGGTCAGGCGCTCTCCCGGCGGGCAGGGGGCCGCCGTGACCACCGGGCTCTGCCCCGGTCTTCCCCGCCAGAAGAAGGAAATTCCCTCTCCCTCCGGTCTGTCCAGCAAAGTCAGGGCATAGTCCCCCCAGTGAAGGTCCCGCCCCGGGACCAGCTGGACCTCCGTCAAAATCTGGGGCCGGGTCTCCAAAATCAGCCACCGGCGGCAATAGCGGGCGGTGACGCCATGAGGGAGGCTGATCCGCCCCTCCTTCCCCCAGGCTGTGCGGCGGGCCAGGTCCATCAACGCCTCCAGGTGGGTCGCTCTGACATCCTTCCGCCCCACGCCTAAAAGGTCAAAAAGCCGCAGCAGCATCCGGGGCCGGACCGCTGCCGGAGCCGCCGCCAGCGCCTCCATGGAGAGGGTTACCCGGCCCTCCCGCACCTCCACATGGGCCGCGCGGGCGGCGGCATCCTGTTCCAGGGAGCGGTCTACGCCCCGGAGCCGCCGTGCCGTGCCGCAGATGTGTTCCACCGCCCGGGGATTCAGTTCCTTTAATAGCGGCATCACTTGGAGCCGCAGGAGGTTTCGGGCGGCGGCCTCCGGGTCGGCGTTGGTCGCGTCTTCGATATGGGGAATTTTCCATTCGGCGGCGTAGGCTTCCAGCTCCTCCCGGGTCACGCTCAGCAGGGGGCGGCAGAGCCCGTCCCGCTCCCAGTCCATGCCCGTGAGGCCCGTCAAGCCCGTCCCGCGGATCAGGTTCAGCAGAACGGTTTCCGCGTTGTCGCCGGCGTGGTGGGCGGTGTAAAGGCGTTCACACTCCCGCTCCGCCGCCGTCCGGCGCAAAAAGGCATACCGCAGATTCCGGGCGGCCTCCTCCGTGGAAAGCCCCTCCCGTTTGGCGTATTCCCCCACGTCCCCCCGACCCACAGCCAGGGGAATTCCCCACCGGGCACAGGTCTCCCGGACAAATTCTTCGTCCCGGTCCGCCGCCGCGCCCCGAAGCCGGTGGTTGAAGTGGGCGGCGGCGACCTGCCCGCCCCGCTCTTCGCGCCACGCCTCCAGCATGTGGAGCAGGCACATAGAGTCCAAGCCCCCGGACACGGCGCAAAGCACCCGCTGTCCCGCCCGGGGCAGAACCGTCCGGGGGGCCCGCTTCAAAAGCTCAGTCCTCGTCGTCATAGCGCTTGTCCAGGGTGGAAAACTGGGTGTACTCCGGCATCCAGCGCAGCTCCACCTTGCCGGTTTCCCCGTGGCGGTTCTTCGCCACGATACACTCCGCAATATTATGCTTTTCCGAATCCTCGTTGTAATAGTCGTCCCGGTACAAAAACAGCACGATATCCGCATCCTGCTCAATGGCGCCGGATTCCCGGAGGTCCGAGAGCATGGGCCGCTTGTCGTCCCGCTTCTCGTTGGCGCGGGAGAGCTGGCTCAGGCAGATGACCGGCACATTCAGCTCCTTGGCCATGATTTTCAGCATCCGGGACATGTCGGACACCACCTGCTGGCGGTTCTCGCCGCCCCGGCCGCCCCCGGCGGAGGTCATCAGCTGGAGGTAGTCCACCACCACCAGAGCCAGGCCCTCCAGGCGGCGGCACTTGGCGTTCATGTCCGCCACGGACAAAAGGGGGTTGTCGTCAATGCGGATGTCCAGCCGGTTCAGCACCGTGGCCGCCCCGGCGATCTTCTCCCAGTCCGTCTCCCGGAGGAGGCCGGTGCGCAGGCGGTTGTTCTCCACCAGGGCCTCGGAGCTGAGGAGCCGGGTGGCCAGCTGCTCCCGGGACATCTCCAGGGAGAAGACCGCCACGGTCTTTCCCTCCCGGGCCACGTTCAGCGCCACGTTCAGCGCCAGGGAGGTCTTGCCCATGCCGGGCCGGGCCGCCAGGAGAATGAGGTCCGACTTGTTCAGGCCCGTGATCTTCTGGTCAATGGCGGAGAGGCCTGTGGAGAGGCCGGGGAGGTGGTTCTCGTGCTCGCTCATCTCGCCGAGCCGGTCCAGCACGTCGGGGAGGACCTGCCGCAGGGGCACCATCTCCTGGGCGCTCTGGCCCCGGCGGATGGCGTAGATTTTCTGCTCCGAGGCCTCCAGGATCTCCCCCGCCTCGCCCATGCCCTCCTGGACCAGGGCGGTGATCTCCCCCGCCGCCTGGGCAACTAGCCGGAGCAGGGCCTTGTCCCGGACAATGGCGGCATATTCCAGCACGTTGGCGCTGGTGGGGGTAATCTCCATCAGCTGGGCAAGGTACGACCGGGTGTTGTCGTCGGTGAGCCCGGCCTTCTCCATCTCCCCAAAGACGGTGATGCCGTCAATGGGCCGGGCGTAGGAGAACATGGTGTAGATAGTCTCGAAAATCTCCCGGTTCTGCCGGAGGTAGAAGTCCCCGGGACGGAGCCGGTCCATCACGTTCTTCACGCAGTCCGGGTCGATGAGCATGGACCCCAGCACCGCCTGCTCCCCCTCCAGGCTGTGGGGCATCTGGCGCAGGAGCAGGTCTTCGTTTGCCATGGCGAACCGCCTTCCTCTCTATCGGGCGTTATTTTTCCTCAAACACGGATACGTAGACGGTGGCAACGACCTCAAAGCCCAGCCGGGCCTTGACCTCGTAGTTGCCGAAGGCCTTAATGGGGTCCTCCAGCACCAGCTTCTGTTTGGGAATGTCGATGCCGAACTGCTTCTGAAGCCCCTCGGAGATTTCCTTGGTGGTGACGGCGCCGAAGAGCTTGCCGCCCGCCCCCGCCCGGGCCGTGAGCTTCACCATGCACTCCTTGAGCTTTTCGGCGGTCTCCTCCGCCAGGGCCTTCTGGCGGGCCTCCTCGGCCTTTTTCGCCTTCTCTTTCAGGTTCATGGTGTTGATGGCGTCCGCCGTGGCGGGCACGGCCATCTTCCGGGGCAGGAGGAAGTTCCGGGCATAGCCCTCGGAGACCTCCACCATCTGGCCCTTCTTGCCCTGGCCTTTGACGTCCTGCTGTAAAATGACTTTCATCAGTAATTCTCCTTACTTTGTGGATTCGTTATTTCCTTTTGACTTCCCCGAAGCCCCGGCCGCGCCTTCCACGCCGCCCAGGCCAAAGCGGGAACCACCGGCAAAAGCGCCGCCAGCACCCAGAACAAGAGGGGATTCCCCTTGAGAAGGACCAGCAAAACCATACCGGCGGGGCAGCCCATGCACAGGACCAGAATCAGCCCTGTCAAAAACAGGCACACGGCGTAAGACTTTGCAAACCGCTTCATCGTTTTCCTCCCTACTTCTCAAAATAAGCGTCGATGGCCTGGGTCAGCCGCTCCCGCACGTCCAGAATGTCCCCGTTTTCGATCCGCCCTCCGGCGGTGGCGGAGTTGCCGCCGCCGCCCAGGGCCTCCAGAATCACCTGGACATTGATCTCCCCCAGGGACCGCCCGCTCATCAGGATGGCCGTCCCGCTGCGGTACACCACAAAGGAGGCCTTGACCCCCTTCAAGGTCAAAAGCTCATCCGCCGCCTGGGCGGCGGCCACCCGGTCCACGCCGTCCTGGCCTACCACGGCCAGAGCCACGTCGGGCCGGTACAGCTCCGCCTGGCGGATCACGTCGTACTTGGACACCATGCCCTCCAGGTTCCCCTGGAAGAGGCGCTGCACGTCCGCCGTGTCGGCTCCCGCCCGGCGGAGGAAGGCCGCCGCCTCGAAGGTCCGCCCTCCGGTGCGGAGGACGAAGTGCTTCGTGTCCAGCACGATGCCCGCGAGCAGGGCCTCCGCCTCCTCCCGCAGGAGGTTGGACGGCTCGATGAGGTATTGCAGCAGCTCCGTCACCAGCTCCGACGCCGAGGAGGCGTAGGGCTCGTGGAAGCTGAAGGCGGCGTTTTCAATATAGCTGGCGGCCCGGCGGTGGTGGTCGATGACCGCCACCCGGCTGCTGGACTCCAGAATCTGGGGGCTCTCCACCAAATCCGGCCGGTTGGTGTCCACCACCACCAGCAGCGTTCCGGGACGCATCTTCACAAAGGCCTCCGCCGGGTTTACGAACACGCCCTCATATTCCGGCAATGCCCGGAGCATGGCCAGCACGGACTGGGCGGCGTTCTTCTCCGGCTCAATGACGATCTGGGCTCTCCGGCCCAGCTTCCGGGCGGCGCAGCAAACGCCCACGGCGGCGCCCACCGCGTCCATGTCGGCGAAGCTGTGGCCCATGACGTAGATGTCCTGGGAGTCCGCCAGAAGCTCTCTCAAAGCGTTGGCCATGACCCGGGACTTGACCTTGGTGCGCTTTTCCGTGGTCTTGGCCCTTCCGCCGTAGAAGGCGAAGTCCGTTTTCCCCCGGACCACCGCCTGGTCGCCGCCCCGGCTCAGGGCCATCTCCAGGGAGAGGGCGGCGTTCTTGTGGAGCGCCGGGATGCTGTCCGCCTCCCGGCCCAGGCCGATGGAGAGGGTGGGGTGTCCGCCCTCGCCCACCTTGATGTCCCGCATGGCGTCCAGTACGGAGAATTTCTCCTCCACGAAGTGATTGTAGTACCGCTCCTCGAAGAGGAAGAGGTAGTGGTCCCGCTCGGTTTTGATGAGCAGACCGTTTCCCACGGCGGCCCAGCTGCTGAGCTTTTCGTCAATCTGGGCCAGGACGGCGCTGCGCTGGGTGTCGGCGCAGGCGTTCATCAGCTCCTCGTAGTTGTCCACCATCACGATGCCCACCACCAGCCGGGTGGCGTCGAAGTCCTCCCGGAGGCGGTCCATCTCCGTGGTGTCCACCCAGTAGGTGGTGGCCACCAGGTTCTGCTCCCCGCCGCGGCCCTTGGCCCGGACCAGGCTGCCGTAGACCCGGAAACGGCGGTTGTTCATGTGGACCCGCTCCGGGCACTCCTGCCGCCCCTCCAGCAGCCACTGGACCGGGAACTCCGGGGCGGCGTCCTCCACCTTCATCTCAAAAAGATGCTCCCGGACCCCCGCCAGCTGGAGAAAGTTCTCGTTGCTCCAAATGACCTCCCCGGTGTCGGGGCGGAAAACCATGATGGGCAGGGGGGAGTTGATGAGGGTGGACTTGCTGGCGGTGTCCACATTTCCAGTGACATTGTCGATATACTGCAAGACGCTCTGGCGGCGCTTTTTGTTGCTGCGAACGAAGTAGGCGTACAGCGCCACGGTAGCGATGCCCTCCGCCAGGGCCAGAGGCGGGCTGACGGTGACGGCGGCCAGGGTGAAGGCCAGGAGACAGAAGAAATAAAACTGTAAATTGGGCTCCAGCAGGCGGGAGAGTTTCTTATTGTTCATGGCGCGCTCCTTGATTCCTTGATGAAGAAGTAAGCATACCGATGGATTTTATTAGTATAGCAGTTTCCGGCGGAAAACACAAGTCTTGGACCCGGGCAATTTTCCCCTTGACATTTTCCCGTTTTTCCTGTAAACTAGGCAACGTTGTAAAGCGGCATGGCTTTACATGGCGGAAAGGAGGCCTCCTTGTGAAGAACCAGACCTATCGCATGACGATGCTCTTTGATTTTTACGGGGAGCTCCTGACCGAGCGGCAGAAAGAATTCTTCGACCTCTATTATAATGAGGACCTCTCCCTGGCCGAGATCGCCGAGAACGCCGGCATTTCCCGTCAGGGCGTCCGGGATGTCATCGTCCGGGCGGAGGCCGCCATGCAGGAGATAGAGGACAAAACCGGCATTATCAAGCGGTTTTTGACTCGGAGCGCCCATGTGGACGCCATAGCCGCCGCCGCCGAGGAGATTTCCACCCTGAATTACCGCTATTACGAGGACCGGCGTCTGGCGGAGCTGGCGGACCAGATCCGCCGGGAAGCCGCCGCCTTAAAGGAATGAGCTTATGGCATTTGAAGGATTGACCGAAAAACTGAACGCCGCCTTTAAGCGCCTCCGGGGCAAGGGCCGCCTGACGGAAAACGACGTCCGTGAGGCCATGCGGGAGGTCCGCCTGGCCCTTTTGGAGGCCGACGTAAGCTACAAGGTGGTCAAGGACTTTGTGGCCTCCGTTACGGAGCGGGCCGTGGGCAGCGACGTGCTGGACAGCCTCACTCCCGCCCAGCAGGTGGTGAAAATCGTCAACGAGGAGCTCACCGGCCTCATGGGAGGGGCCAACGCCAAAATCACCATGGCCAACAACGGCCCCACAGTGGTGATGATGGTGGGCCTCCAGGGCGCGGGCAAAACCACCACCACCGCCAAGCTGGGCGGATTGATGCGCAAACAGTATCAAAAGCGGCCCCTGCTGGCCGCCTGTGACGTGTACCGCCCCGCCGCCATTGAGCAGCTGAAGGTTGTGGGCGGGCAGATGGACCTCCCGGTTTTCGAGGAGGGCCAGGGGGACCCGGTGAAGATCGCCCAAAACGCCATCCGCCACGCCCGGGACCACGGCAGCGACATGGTGTTTTTAGACACCGCCGGACGGCTCCATGTGGACGAGAATCTGATGGACGAGCTGAAGCGGATGAAGGCCGCCGTCCATCCCAACGAGATCCTGCTGGTGGTGGACGCCATGACCGGCCAGGACGCGGTGAACGCCGCCGCGGCCTTTGACGAGGCCCTGGGCATTGACGGCGTCATCCTCACCAAGCTGGACGGCGACGCCCGGGGCGGCGCGGCCCTGTCCATCCGGGCGGCCACGGGCAAGCCCATCAAATTCGCGGGCACCGGCGAGAAGCTGGACATGATCGAGCCCTTCCACCCGGACCGCATGGCCTCCCGCATCTTGGGCATGGGCGATATGCTCTCCTTCATCGAGAAGGCCGAGCAGGCCTATGACGAGAAGCAGGCCGCCAAGATTGAGGAGAAGCTGCGGAAAAACCGCTTCACTCTCCAGGATTACTACGACCAGCTCCAGCAGCTGAAAAACATGGGGGATCTGAGCCAGCTGCTGGGTATGATGCCCGGGGGACTGGGCAAACAGCTCCAGGGCGCGTCCATCGACGAAAAGGCTATGGCCCGGACCGAGGCCATCATCCTCTCCATGACCCCTCTGGAGCGGGAAAATCCCCAGGTGCTGAACGCCAGCCGGAAAAAGCGCGTCGCCGCCGGCTGCGGCCTGGAGGTGGTGGATGTGAACCGCCTTTTGAAGCAATTTGACATGATGCGGGAGCTCACCCGCCAGATGACCAAGGGCGGGCGGATGCCCGGTCTCGGCGGCATGGGGGGAAAAGCCCCCTCCCGGCTGTACGGCTTCGGCCGGAAGAAGCGGTTTCGCTAAGCTATAAGTGCGGAGCATTCACGAAGCTGAAATGCGGCATTTATAATAAATCAATCTATTTTAAAACTTTTGGAGGTACAGAAACATGGTCAAGATCAGACTGCGCCGCATGGGCGCGAAGAAGGCTCCTTTCTACCGGGTCGTGGTGGCGGACTCCCGTTTCCCCCGGGACGGCCGCTTCATTGAGGAGATCGGTACGTATAACCCCTGCGTCTCCCCCGCCGCCATCAAGATCGACGCGGAGCGGGCCCAGGCGTGGATCAAGTCCGGCGCCCAGCCCACCGATACCGTCCGGGCTCTGCTGAAAAAAGTGGACGTCCTCTGATCCGGAGGGCGGCGCATGAAGGACTTGCTGCTCTATATCGCCCGGAACCTGGTGGACGACCCGGACGCGGTCACGGTCACGGAGACCGTCTCCGGCAATCAGGAGCTGACTCTGGAGCTGCGCGTCGCCCCCGACGACATGGGTAAGGTCATCGGGCGGCAGGGCCGCATCGCCAAGGAGATTCGCACCATTGTCCGTTCCCGCGCCCAGCGGGAGGGCGTCAAGGTCTCCGTCGATATTATGGACTAATCCCTTTTTCCCGAGCGAACAAGCGTCCCCGCGGAATGTTCACACGCTCTGCATGTCCGGCGCTCAGCCAGACCGGCGGGACGGCGGTGGAATTCTGTATTAAACGCACAAAAGACCGGCGTGGAGCACCACGCCGGTCTTTCCCTATGTTTACGCCAGGATATTCTCCGCCAGGGTGTCCGCCAGGGCCTCCAGCTCCTGCCGCTGGTCCTCCTTTACGGAGGATTTCAGGCTGACGGTTCCCTCCAGCAGGGTCATGTTCTTCATGGCTCCCACCAACTCCGCCATCTGCTTTCCGGCCGCCGGGGCCCAGGTGCCGTTCTCGATGAGGGCCACCGTCCGGTTCCGCAGACCGTGGGACTTCAGGTCCCGGATCAGATTCTCCATGGGCGTGTAGATTTCCCCGTTGTAGGTAACGGAGGCGAACACCAGATGGCTGCACCGGAAGGCCTCGGCCACCAGCTCGGAAACGTGGGTATGGGACACGTCATAGAGCCGCACATCCTTCACACCCTTGTCCGCCAGCCGGGCGGCCAAAATCTCAGCGGCATTCTCCGTGTTTCCGTAGATGGAGCCACAGAAGATGGCGGCGGTTTTGTGCTCGGGCGTGTAGCTGCTCCAGCGCTGGTACTTCTCCACAAACCACTCGACGTTCTGCCGCCAGATGGGGCCATGGAGGGGGCAAAGGTATCGGATGTTCAGCGCCGCCGCCTTTTTCAAAAGGGTCTGAACCTGGGCGCCGTACTTGCCCACAATGTTGGTGTAATACCGCCGGGCGTCGGGGAGCCATTCGGCCTCGAAATTCACCTCGTCGGCAAAGATATTGCCGTTCAGCGCACCAAAGGTGCCAAAGGCGTCGGCGGAGAAGAGGACCTTTTCCGTGGTATCGTAGGTCACCATAACCTCCGGCCAGTGGACCATGGGGGCCAGGGCAAAGGTGAATACATGCCGCCCGGCGGAGAGCGTGTCTCCCTCCTTCACAATGACACAGCGGTCCGTGACATTGGCGTCGAAGAACTGGCTGATCATGGAGATGGCCTTGGCGCTGGCCACCACCTGGGCCTTAGGGTGGGTGCGGAGCACCGCTCCCAGGGTGGAGCAGTGGTCCGGCTCCATGTGGTTCACCACCACATAGTCCAGGGGACGGCCCTGGAGGGCGTGCTCCAGGTTCTCATAGAAATGCGCGCCCACGGCGGAGTCCGCCGTGTCCAGAAGGACGGTTTTCTCGTCCAGCACTAAGTAAGCGTTGTAGCTGACGCCCCGGGGAACGGGGAACACATTCTCAAACAGGCTCAGCCGCCGGTCGGACCCGCCGATGAGCAGGATGTCGGATGTAATATTGCGCACGTTATGCATAACGCTGGTCCTCCTTCATGTAGCTTATCGCTTTTGCAAGGTTAATCTACCCTAAATTCCCCGGTTTGTCAAGGGCTTGGCGGACATAAGAAGGACGCGCCTGTCCGGCGCGTCCTTGTGTATTTATCCCAAAAACCGGGAGGGGGCCCGCAGGGCCTCCGCCGTCTCCGCCGGGATGTCGATGGTGAAGGTCAGGAAATCTCCCAGATCCACATGCAGCAAAGAGGGCAGATCCTCCAGAATCACCAGGGTCACCACGTCCTCCGACGCGGAGACGGTGAAGCGGACCAGCTCCTCGTACTTCCGGTCCTCCTCCTTCTGGCCCGCTTTCAAAGTCTCCTGCTGGCAGTAGATATAGCTGTACGCCGGGTCTCCGGGGTCCTCGGCCAGCCGGTCTCCCCAATGGCCGTCGTCGTTGAGGAGATCGTCTATGGCCTTGACCTGTTCCGGGTCCGTAACGGTCCCGACCTCGTTGTCTTTCTCGTCCAGGACCTTCCAGTAGTGGTCCTTTTCCACGCCGTTCTCGTCCTGGGTACTCCAGGATCGCGCGGCTTCGTCAATGGCGGCCTCCCAGTCCTGCGCCCACTCCTCGGCGGCCTCTTCCATGGAGTCCGCCCAGTCCTCCTGGAACTCCTTGTCGCCGAGAGAGGTAATCACGACGCCGTGCATACAGCCGGACAGCAGGGACATGGACAGGGCCAGAACGCAGAATATCGCGAGTCGTTTTTTCATCATGTACTCCTTAAATAGTCAAGCGGTCAAATCAGCAAATTAAATACCCCCAGGGTGACGGCGGTGGTAATCCCCGCCGCAATCAGCAGCCCCAGGAAAATGGCGGGCAGGGCGTGGCGCATGCGGATATCCAGCACCGAGGCCACCAGCGCCCCGGTCCAGGCCCCGGTCCCCGGCAGGGGGATACCCACCAGGATCACCAGCCCCGCCAGCCGGTACTTCCGCACCAGCCGCCCCTTGAGGTGGGCCCGCCGCTCCAGCCAAATGATCTTGGGGCCGAAGAACCGGGTGCCCCGGAGCCAGTTGGCAATCCGCCGCCCCAGCACGATGATAAAGGGCGCGGGGACCAGATTCCCGGCGATGGCGGCGATGCAGGCCAGGGCCGGGGGCAGCCCCGAGGCGATTCCCGCCGGGATGGCCCCCCGGAGCTCCACCACCGGGGCCATGGCCACCAGGAAGGTCATCAGCAGATCGCCGGATACCGTTTCTAAAAAGCTTTCTGAGAACAGCATGGGATTCCTCCATAATGTATGGCATTATGGAATCTAGTTTACTCCAGGTTCAGGTGCTTTTTCAAGAAGAATGTGGTGATGGCGTAAAAAATCGCGCCGTAGATGATTACGCACCCAATGGCCATCAGCAGACCCACATGAATCGCCACGGTGGGCGAGGGGTCCCAGTGAGAGAAGAGGCGATTGAACACATCCAGCTCGTTCGAGCCGATTATCAGCAGGGAGCCCGCGAACTGCAAAGCAAACTGAATCCCGAAGAACCAGACCACAGACCATAGCAGTTTGTGGTTCGCCTGGCTGTGCCCCGCCGCCAGGGCGGCGTAAAACTGGAGGGAGAAGGCCACCAGGGACAAAAACATCAGGACGGCAAACTCCGCCAGATAGATGGTGCCGTTAAACGCCTCGCTGACTTCCAGCTTCCGCAGTCCCTCCAGGAAATACCTGAGGAAGTCCAGCAGCTCCCGCAGGAAGCCTCCCTGATAGGCCACCACCAGGCTGGCGACGATGATGGCCAGCACCGTGACGATGAACCACACAGAGGAGACAATGAGCTTAGACCAGATGTGCTGGTGGACGGAGGCCGGGAGGGTGAACATCAGATACCCTTCGTCCTGGAGGAGGTTCTTGTAAAACCGCTGGATCATCAGCACAAAGGACATCAGCAGCGCGCCGCAGATGGCGATGCCGAAGGCCGTGACAATCAAAACGCCCAGGATATTCAGGATGTGGTACCGTCCGTCCAGCATTCCCCGGCCCGCCAGGTTGGAACCCACGGCGGTCACCAGCAAGATCAGGTACATGGGCAGCATAATCCGCCCCGTGGCACGAAACTCGTGCTTCAGCAATTTCCTCAGCATTTGAACACCTCCCGGAACAGCGCGTCCACGCTCATGCCCTTTTCCTCCCGGATGCCGTCCACGGTGGACTGGAGGGCCACGCGGCCCTGGCTGATAAAGATGACCTCGTCCAGCACCTTCTCCACGTCGGCGATGAGGTGGGTGGAGATCACCACCGCCGCATCGGGGTTGTAGTTGCCGATGATGGTGGAGAGAATGTAATCCCGGGTGGCGGGGTCCACGCCGCCGATGGGCTCATCCAGCAGATAGAGCTTTGCCGCCCGGCTCATGACCATGATGAGCTGGACCTTTTCCCGGGTGCCCTTGGACATCTGCTTCACGGCCTGCCGGGGCTGGATGCCCAGGTGGTCCAGCATCTCCTCCGCCGCCTCCCGGCGGAAGTCCTGGTAGAAATCCCCGTAGAAGTCCAGCAGCTGCCGGGCCGTCATCCAGGTGGGGATGGCCGTCCGCTCCGGGAGGTAGCTCACCAGGCTGTGGCTCTCCCTCCCCGGCGCCGTGCCGCACACGGCGATATAGCCCCTGTCGGGGGTCAGCAGGCCGTTGGCCAATTTAATGAGGGTGGTCTTGCCGCTTCCATTGGGGCCCAGAAGGCCCACGATGCGGCCCGGCTCCACGGTGAGGCTCACCTCGTCCAGGGCCGCGGTCCTCCCGAACCGCTTGGTCAGTCCCTTGCACTCAAGCACTGGCATGGTCCGCTTCCTCCTCTCCCAATTCCTTTGAAATCAGATCGATGATCTCGTCCTTCCGGAAGCCCAGCCGAAGCATCGCCTCCAAAAACGTCTTGACATGCCTCTCGGCCAGGCTCCGCTTCGCCGTGTTGATCATGGTATTGTCCTCCGTCACAAATCTTCCCGCGGTCCGCTGGCTGTATACCAGCCCGTCCCGCTCCAGCTCCGCCAGAGCCCGCTGCATGGTATTGGGGTTTACCCCGGCCTCCGTGGCCATGTCCCGCACGGAGGGCAATCGTTCCCCCGGGGGGAACGCGCCGGTGACGATGCCCACCTTCACCTGCTGGATCAGCTGGGTATAGATTGGGGCGTCGTTGGAAAACTGCCATCGCATCTTACGCACCTCCTGCTTTTGTTCTGTTGTCTTATGCAACTAATACAATAGCACGTTTTCCAAAAAAGTCAAGAGGCTTTTGAAAAAATTTTTCCTCCCGCTCCCCTTCGCCCCAGCCCCTGAAGGGGCGAAGGCGGAGGCGCAGGTCCGCTCCCGAGCCCGCTTTGCCGCTGGCCGGCGCGCTGAAACGCGCCTCCAGCGGCCCCTTCCCTTGCAAATTTTGCTTCGCTATGGTATCATGGCTGCCAGAATATCACAGCATTTCCCACCGTTTTCCTCTTCGGAATACGGACATTGTAAAAGGAGGTCCCCATGTCCAAACTCAGCAAGCAAGAGCAAAAGCGCGCAAAGAAGAGAGAAAAGAAGAACTTCCGCCAGGCGATGGAAAAAGAGCTGCGGGAGCACAAGAGCTCCTTCCTCGTCTTTTACACCCTGCGGCTTCTGGTCATCGTCATCTTCGTCCGCCAAATCTTCATCGGCGGCTATGAGAGCGCCTTCTACTGCGCCCTGGCCTACCTGCTCCTTTATGTCCCCAGCTGGATTCAGGTGAAGTTCCACATTGAACTCCCCCCCGCCCTGGAAATCACCGTCCTCTGCTTCATCTACGCCGCCGAGGTTCTGGGGGAGGTCAACGCTTTCTATGTGGTCGTCCCCCACTGGGACACCATGCTCCACACACTCAACGGCTTCCTGGCGGCGGCGGTGGGCTTTGCCATGGTGGTGCTTCTCAACGACGACGAGCGCCTCACCTTTGACCTCTCCCCCGTCTTTCTGGCCTTGGTAGCCTTCTGCTTCTCCATGACCATCGGCGTCCTGTGGGAGTTTTTCGAATTCGGCATGGATATGTTTTTCCACACCGACATGCAGCGGGACACAGTGGTCAACGCCATCTACTCCGCCAGCCTGGACGTGACCCGCTCCAACAAGGTGGTGGCCGTGCCGGGTATTCAGGAGGTCCTGGTCAACGGCGAGAGCCTGGGACTGGGGGGGTATCTGGACATCGGCCTTATCGACACCATGAAGGACCTCTTCGTCAACTTCATCGGCGCGGTGGTCTTTTCCTTCACCGGCTTCTTCTACGCCAAGAGCAAGGGCAAAAAGCGCACCGCCGCCCAAGGCTTTGTCCCCAGCCGAAAGACGGCGGACCGGGACTACCTCAATCAGGCCCGGGAGGAAAACGAGGGCAAGCCGGAGACCTGACCGGAACTGTTAAATTTTTGTAACCGGGTTGCTTTTTGGAAATTCGGTGATATGATTACCTTGCATAAATTGAAAACAAAGGACTTGATACCATGACAAAAATCGACATTATCTCCGGCTTCCTGGGGGCGGGAAAAACCACCCTCATCAAGAAGCTGCTGGCCGAAGCCTACCGGGGGGAGAAGCTGGTCCTCATTGAAAATGAGTTTGGCGAAATCAGCATTGACGGCGGCTTTCTCAAGGACTCCGGCGTCCAGATTTCCGAGATGTCCTCCGGCTGCATCTGCTGCTCCCTGGTGGGGGACTTTAACCAGGCCCTCAAGGACGTGGCGGAGCAGTTCCACCCGGACCGTATCCTCATTGAGCCCTCCGGCGTGGGCAAGCTCTCCGACGTCATCGTCGCGGTGGAGAACACCGCCCAGGAGGCCCCGGATTTGAAGCTGAACAGCTTCGTCACCGTGGCGGACGCTTCCAAGGTGAAGGTCTACATGAAAAACTTCGGCGAGTTCTACAACAACCAGATTGAATCCGCCGGAACCATCGTCCTCTCCCGAACCCAGAAGCTGAGCCAGGAGAAGCTGGAGGCAGCGGCGGCCCTGCTCCGGGAGAAGAACCCGGACGCCGCTATCCTGACCACCCCCTGGGACCAGCTGGACGGCAAGACCATCCTCTCCGCCATTGAGAAGGTCTCCCTGGCGGAGGAGCTGCTGGCAAAAATGCGGGCGGAGCACGAGGCCGAGGAGGCGGAGCACGCCCACCATCACCACGGGGATCACGAGGGTCACGAGCACCATCATCACACAGAGCGCGGGGAGCACTCTCATGGGGACCATGAGGAGCACGCCCACCATGACGCCGAGGACCATCACCACCACGACCACCCGGAAACGGGCCATGAGCGCCATCACCACCATGGGGAGCACCATCACGACCACGGGCACGAGTGCAGCGACCCCAGCTGTTCCTGCCATCACCACCACCACGCCGACGAGGTGTTCACCTCCTGGGGCAAAGAGACCCCCAAGACCTTCACCCAAGCGGGCATCGAGAAAATTCTCGCCGCCCTGGACACTGGCGCATACGGCGCGATTCTCCGCGCCAAGGGCATTGTGAGCGGCGAGGATGGAGCCTGGATTGAGTTTGACTACGTGCCCGAGGAGCACGAGGTCCGCGCCGGGCACCCTGACTACACCGGCCGCCTCTGCGTCATCGGCGCGGATTTGAAGGAAAACCAGCTCTCCCAACTCTTCGGCCTGTAAGCCAGGAAAGGAAACGCGCGTTACAATGGATATTCCCGTTTATCTGGTGGCCGGGTTCCTGGACTCCGGCAAAACCAATTTTATCAACGGCGTCCTGGAGGACGGCTTTGCCCGCCAGGACAAGACCCTCCTTCTCCGCTGCGAGGAGGGCGAGGAAGCATACAACCCCAAGGCCCTGGACAACGTAACCGTGGTGGACATCGAGGACGAGGCGGACCTGACCTGCTCCCGGATGAAGGAGCTGGAGAAGAAGCACCGGCCCAAGCAGGTCCTCATTGAATACAATGGTATGTGGCAGATGGAGCGGCTATACCGGGAGGTCCTCCCCGCCAACTGGGTGCTCTATCAGATCATGACCTTTGTAGAGGCGGGAACCTTCGAGCTTTACGCCAAAAACATGGGCCAGCTGATGATGGAGAAAATCACCAACGCGGACCTGCTGGTCTTCAACCGGGCCACGCCGGAGCTTCGGGAGGCCCTGCGGAAGCGGAACCTCCGGATGGTGAACCGCCGGGCGGACATCTACTTTGAGAACGTGGATGGAACCAGCGAGGACTACCTCACCGGGGACGAGTGCCCCTTTGATCTGAACCAGCCCGTGGTGGACATTCCAGACGACGATTTCGGCGTGTGGTACGTGGATGTGATGGACCACCCGGACCGCTGGGCGGGAAAGGAAGTCCACATGAAGCTCCTCATGTGCCATTCCAAGAAGTACCCCGGCATCCACTGCCCGGGCCGCTTCGCCATGGTCTGCTGTGAAAACGACATCCAGTTCCTGGGGCTGGTGGCGAAAGGCATGGGTTTGAAGGACTACAAAAACCGGGACTGGGTGGAGGTCACCGCCCGCATGGCCGTGGAAAACCACGACGCCTATCAGGGCAAGGGCCCGGTGATGCACGTCATGACCATCGCCCCCTGCGGGAAACCCGCCCAGGACGTGGTGACGTTTTGATACGGTCTGTAATACGGCACAAAAAGGCTCTCCTCCGTTGTCATACGGAGGAGAGCCTTCCTGTTCCTTGTCACCACCAGATCCATTCGCCCTCATGATCATAAAGGGAGAGTCGGGGCCCCACAGAGTTATCTGGGTCCTCCAGGGTCAGGAGATAAATCTCCAGCACGCCGAAGGTATCCGTCTCGCAGTCCCGATAGGGCAGGCCCGTATACCGAGTGCCGCCGTTGGACCACGAAAAGGTCCATACCTTCTCCGGCAGCTCCACGGCGGAGGCCACCACCACGGCGTTTTCCGCGTCCCCGAAGTTATGTACCATGGCGCCCTTGATGCCCGGCTTCAGCTGGCTCCGGCCCCCTATAGGACGGCAGCGGTCCGGGAACAGCTCGTCCCGCCGCCATGGCGGCCCACGCCAGCCACTTCCAGCGATTCTCCCGCTTCATGCTCTCCATAATCTGTCCTCCCGCCGCTTTCGGCAGTTCCTTCCGCATTAGTTCCTTCCCGCTCAGCAGTTCGCTGATGGATAGTCCCAGCTCCTCCGCCAAGGACTCCAGACTGTCCAGACCGGGCATGCCCCGTCCGGTCTCCCAGCGGCTCCACCTGACTGAGGGCCAGCTTTCTCCGCCGCTGGGCAATCAGCGCGCCGGTGGCTTTTGTGTCCATTACGATCAACTCCTTTGGCCACAGTATGCAACGGCGGAGGGGAAATGTCGCCCTATGATTCGTAGAGTGGTCGGAAAATCAGCGTCGGCAGAAAAATACGAAATCGAGGTTGACGGGAGAAATTTTTTGTGGTATGATAGCTCACGGCTTAAGAAAGTGTTCCAGCGAAGGGACGCTATGATAGGCAAGCCATACGCTAGTGTAGCGCAGTCGGCAGAGCAGCTGATTCGTAACTACTAGACCGGGTTGCGAAAAACTAAATACGCTACTGTAGCTCAGCCGGTAGAGCAGCTGATTCGTAATCAGCAGGTCGTGTGTTCGAGTCACATCAGTAGCTCCAGAAAGAGGCGAAAATCGTTTGATTTTCGCCTCTTTCTCAATTTTTGGCAACAACAACTAACCCGCTTCTCGTTTCTGTTTTGACCCACAATGATTCTTTCACATGTAGTTTCTATAGAAATTTTTCTCGCCGAGAAACGGTCAAGACCCACAACCTGCCCCATACTGGCTGGCAGTTGACGGCTCTGCCGCTTACTGCCAGCTCGTGCCTTTTGGGTGTCGGAAATGAAGCAAGAGCGCCGGAGGTCAGGGAGTAGCCCTTTTCCAGGATTTCTTCCAAACCGGCGATTTTACATAACCCACGTACATCACCATATTCGCCCTCACCAAATTTTTCATATAGCCAGTCCGCTTCCTTCGCAATAGTCAAAAGACAGTCAAGCCAACTTTTCATTCCATGCAGCCTGGACTTTCTTTCCGCAGAGCGGCATCGACTTCCGCTTTCGCTTTGTCCCGCCGCGCCTTTGTGAAAGACTGTAAATCGGGAATACGCGGAAAGCCGCAGTTGGGATACACAGCGGCCAGAAGTTCATCATCCCTCGCTATTTCCGTTGTAATTGCTCGTTCATATTCATCTAAAAGCGCCTGATATTTTCCGGTTTCTCCGCGATAAAGCCACACAATGGCAGTCAGGTTTTTCAGCTACCACTCGCTCCACTCGTTCAGCGTGCGGTCCACCACGGTATAGTAGTTCCGGGCGTCGATAAACAGCACCTTGTCCCTCAGTTCCTCCAGCTTACCCTTGTCAAAGAACCACGACGAGCAGGGCAGGGACTTGGTATAGAAAAAGACGCTGCCCGCGCTAACCATCACGTCCACATGGCCGGACTACACCAATCTTTGCCTGATATCCTTGTCCTTGCCGGAGCTGTCTATGGCGGAGGAGGCCATAACAAAGCCCGTCCGGCCTTTCTCGTTCAGGCGGGAGTAGAAATAGGAAATCCAGAGGTAGTTTGCGTTGCCCACCTCCTTGGCCTTGTTGGCGGAGGGCAGGCCAAAGAGCAGACGGCCCGCGCTCTGGGCGGACTCCGAGTTGACCTTGTCCACATTGAAGAGCGGACTCGCCATTACGTAGTCACAGCAGCCGTCCAGGCTGTGGGCGCCATGATAGAAGGTGTTGGCCTCGTCGCCGGACTTGATGAGACCGTTGAGTCCGTGAACCGCCATGTTCATTAGGCAGAGCTGAGCGTTATACTCTACCTTCTCTTGGCCGTAGAAGGTCATAGCGGAGTTGATTTCCATACCGGCGGCGTTGGCAAAGTCGCCGGTATGAACAAACATGCCGCCGCTCCCGCAGGCGGGGTCCAGCAGCACGCCTCCCTGGGGTTCCAAGACGTTGACGATCATCTTGACCAGAGACTTGGGGGTGAAGAATGCCCCGTCGCCCTGAGCGATATTCTTGGCGAATTTGTTGAGGAAATATTCATAGATGCGGCCGATCACGCCGCCGCCCACCTCGTCCAGGCTGTTCATGGTGTGGCCGCCCTGGTTGGTCAGGCCTGCCGACGCAATATCCGGCGGGGCGGTTCACCAGATATTCGTATTGTGCCTCTCCGCGCAGGAACAGGGCACTTTCTCCTGATCAACAAGAAAGCGGCGCGTTCCACACTGCCAGGAACGCGCCGTTTTGTTTCAGATTCAGTTACGCATAGAAGTTGACGCTGTTGGGAATCCCGATGAACATGTAGCGGCAAATAATTTCGTCATACCGGGTCACACCTACGCCGATGCAGTCGCATCTTGGGTCGATCATCGTCCGGAAGTGACCGGGAGAGTTGATCCAGTTGTCCAGAGCGTGTTGGGCGGCATCTTCTGTGCCGGTGAACACGGTGAGATTATCCCCGAAGCCGTAGGGGTAGCCAGCGTCGGCGGCGGCCTGACACTTCTCTTGTGAGTGATGCCATGTATACCGCCGATTGGAACAGGCTTGGGCGGTGCTCATCAGCGTCTTATTGACTGGTAGCTCCGGCACGCCGTTGGCTTTGCGGGTCTGGTTGATGAGCCAGATTATCTCCTGCCGTATCTCCAGGTTGTCTGTCAGGCCGGTACTCTCCCCAGTGGGAGTAGTGGAGTTGACTGTCAGTGTCATGCTTCCACACTCCCCGACGCTGTTGGCGGCGCTAATCTCCGCGCTCCCCCCGCGTTGGCAGCAGCGACCCAAAAGGTCAGCACCCTGTGTCCGGGTCGCCGGAGATGACGGTGTAGTCTGTACCACTGGAGCCGATGATGAGGCCACCGCGTTCTCCGACCTCCAAGGTATTGCCCTTATAACTGCTTACCCGGATAGCCGGGTGTTTCTGTTGCCATGGCGGGGGCAGTGAGGGCAACTGTTAGGATGGTTGCCCTCAGTACGGCGGCAGCGCGGCCTCTGGACCGCTTGAAGGAGTTGGCCAGTATATTTCTTTGGGCCTCTCTGTCGGTGTAGCCGCCCTTGGCGAAAATGCTGTCCGGCTTCTCCACCACCAGACCGGCGGCACGGCGGCGCTCGTAGTAAGTACGGAAGTAGTCCCAGACGTCCGAAAGCTTCACCCGGCCCTTTTCATCGGCGTGACGCAGGAGCGTCTAGACCAGCACCGGCTTGTAGGAGTAGCCCATGTCCATCTGCCGCGCCATCTCCAGGAACAGGACCTTCCGGTTGCGGTCGTCGATCAGTGTCCAGCCGTATTAACGGGCATAGGGCTGGACCATCTCGTCTTTGAAATACTTGAAGGTCCGGTGCTCACTCATGGGAACCGCCAGGTCGGGAATCAGCTTGCCCTCCCGGACGCAGCGCTCAATGGTCTCTGCCCGCACGTTCATCCGGCGGATGAACTGATCCTGAAATTCCTTCCGCTCTGACTGCTTCATGCCACTGGACGCCGCAGCGGCGGAGACGCCCGCCTGGCGGAACAGCTCCGCGATCTCCTCCGCATGCCACACGAAAGCTCGGAGGGCCACCGCGCGTTTATTCTGGACATACCGGAGCCAGGTGCCCACAATGAGGCGGTTTCGTTCTGGCGTGGCGGTGGGCCCCAGGGTAAAGGCGGGGCAGAAGAAGGCCAGGATCTTCTGGTAGGTATCCGCCGCCGCGTGGTGGGCCTCGTCCACAATGAGAAAATCGAAGGCGGCCCGCCCGACTAACTCCTGGGTGTGGGCCAGGAACAGCGCTCCACCGCCACATCGCTTGGCCTCCATGATGGCGGCCACCGTCTTGCCGGTCCCGGCGGCGTGGTATAAGCGAGCTATGGTCTCCCCTCTGCCGCACATCTCTTCCAGGGACCTGAGCGCCGTCAATTGGTGTTCTTTTTAGGGTAAATCCTTTCCATCCAGCGCCTTGCCCCGCTGGGTAGGCAGGTAGTCCTCAATCTTCCGGAACCGGGGATACTCGCCCAAAAATATCCGCAGTTCATCCTTCACTGTTTCCGGCTGGGGCTGTAGCTGCCGCACGGCCCAGCGGTACATGTCCCAGCCCAGGTAGAGCATGCTGTTCTGTTTAATGATACACCGTGCTCGTACTCACCTGGAAACACTTTGCCACTGTCCGCCCGTCGTGAGTCTGTTCATATGCCTCTACCAGTAGTTTTCGCGTCTCGCTGTGTAACATAGCTATCACCTTCTGATAACTTTCTACACCTCTTTTAATACTCTGGTATTTTATTGGACTGCTATAGATTCTATGCGTTCTTCGGCAAGGGATCCGCGGGTTGAGAGGCTTCTGACAATATTTTACCGAGGAATGGCACAATAGCGGTACATATTTGTCACCTTCCATTCCTATTCCACGGTATATACCTGAAATGTGAGCCGTGGTAAAAAGGTGTCTATGTCAAGTGGCGTCCGACCTGTTTTCCAACACAGCGAAATATATGGGAGCTTTATGCTGAAATATCCACCAAAGCCATGAGCAAGGATCTGTAGAAGCCGCTAGAGAGGTGACTGTCAGAGGAGTGGCGCAGCCCAAAGCCTTATGGGAGCCGCGCGGGCTTTATCTGAAGATATTCCTGGAGAAAAAGCTGGCGGTCGCCGGCTTCGCCGCAGCTCCTTTCCACGGCCAAAATGAAGGCCGCCTTTGGAATTTCCCCGCGGTCAGGAACAGAAAAGGGGCCAGACCGGCCCCTCTTGCCATGGGTACGGAAAACAGCCCTCCTGCCTGGTCCGTAGGTGGCTCTGGCGGTAGTTGGACAGGCCATTTTGTTTAATTACACCAAAAAACGGCTCTATTTTTCGGATAAAATGACGTTTTTCTGAAATCCCTGAAAATTCTCCCCCATCATGTGAAAAAAGGACGTTTTGCAATGGAATGGAATCCGCTAAAATATGTTTTGAAATCATGCGTGAGGAGGGAGAAATGCGTGGAATATGTGCTGGAAATGAAAGATATCAGCAAAACCTTTCCGGGTGTAGTGGCGCTTGATCATGTGCGGTTGCAGGTAAAGCCGGGAGAGGTCCATGCGCTAATGGGAGAAAACGGCGCGGGAAAATCCACTTTGATGAAGATATTGATGGGTATTTACACCAAAGACCCCGGCGGTGAAATTTTGTTTGACGGAAAACCCTATCATGCGGCAAACCCCAAGGAGGCCATGGATACGGGGATCGCCATGATCCACCAGGAACTGAACCCCATTTTGGACATGGCGGTTTATGAAAATATCTTTGTGGGCCGCGAGCTTCGAAAAAACGGTCTAGTGGACAAGACGGCGGAGATTGAGGCGGCCCAGAAGCTCATTGAGGAGTGTGGACTGCACGTCTCTCCCAAGGAGACTCTGCGAAACCTCACAGTGGCACAGTGCCAGCTGATCGAGATTATCAAGGCGATCTCCGTCAACGCAAAGGTCATTATCATGGACGAACCCACCGCTGCCATCACCGAGCGCGAAGTGGAACTGCTGTTCCGGCACATCCGCAGGCTCACGGAAAAGGGCGTCGCCATCATCTATATCTCTCACCGCATGGCGGAGATATTCTCCATCTGCGACCGTGTCAGCGTTTACCGCGACGGGCAGTACGTTGGCACGGACGACACAGCAAATTTGGATGAGACCAAGCTGATCAAGATGATGGTAGGTCGGGAGATCACAGATGTGTACCCGAAGCTGGACGCGGACATAGGCGAGGTGATCTTTGAGGCAAAGAACATCGTCCGCGCCGATCAGAAGGTGAAAAACGTCAGCCTTTCCGTCTGCCGGGGGGAGATTCTGGGCATCGGCGGCCTGGTTGGCGCCGGCCGAAGCGAATTGGTGGAGGGAATCTTTGGTATGCACCCCCTCTCCAGCGGCGAAATCTACGTAAAGGGCAAAAAGGTGAGGGTTTCCTCTCCCCGAGATATCATCAAAGAGGGTGTGGCTCTCATCACTGAAGACCGCAAAGTCACCGGATTGAACCTGAGCGGCTCCGTCAATGACAATATTGCCATGGTGGCCATCAAAAAGCTGCTGAGCCATGGCCTGTATAGCAGGAGCAAGGCGCTCGGCGCCTCCCAGGAGTACATCGAAAAGCTGAATATCAAAACGCCTTCCGGCAAACAGATCGTGGGCAATCTGTCCGGCGGCAACCAGCAGAAAGTGGTTATCGCAAAATGGCTGCTGAATGAGCCGGACGTCATTATCCTGGACGAGCCGACGCGAGGAATTGATGTGGCGGCCAAGCGGGATATCTACCTGCTGCTGGGGCAGCTCGTGCGGCAGGGGAAAGCTGTTATCATGATTTCGTCGGAAATTCCCGAGCTAATGGGAATCTGCGACCGGATCGCCGTCATGTGCGAGGGCAATTATTCCGGTGAGGTCAAGCGCGAAGAGTTCTCTCAGGAACGAATCATGGCGCTCGCCTCCGCGATCAAGGTGTAAAGGAAGGGGAAACCATGAAGGACACAAAACGTACAAAGACGCTCATCAGCGAATATTTCATTTTTGTAATCTTTATCGCACTGGTGATCGTGCTGACCTGTCTGAAGCCCAGTTTCATTCAGCCCGGCAACTTGGTCAACATCCTCAAACAGGCATCCATCAACGGCATCCTGGCGTTCGGCATGATGTTCGTCATTATCGCTGGCGGATTCGATATGTCCGTGGGCTCCACAGTGGCGTTTACCGGCGTTCTGGCGGCTATGCTGGGCCAGGGGCAGTATCCTCTGATTGTTCCCCTGCTGGTCGCCATGCTGGCTGGCCTGGCTGTGGGTGTGGTAAACGGTGTAGGCGTGGCTGTGGGAGACCTGCCGCCCTTTATCATGACCCTTGGCACGATGACTGCCGTCCGTGGTTTGGCGCTGCTGATCTCAAACGGCAAGCCGGTCATCGGAATCAGCGCGGAATACAAGGCCATTGCCGCCTCGTCGGTCCTCGGCGTCCCCATGCTGGCGGTCTTTCTTGTGGTCATCATCGCGATCTGTTCCTTCGTGCTGGCAAAGACCGTGTACGGCCGCCGGGTCTACGCCTGCGGCGGCAACCTGCTGGCGGCCCGGGTATCCGGCATCAATACCACAAAGATCCGTATCTCCACATTTGCCATCGCGGGCCTTCTGGCCGGGCTGAGCGGTTTCCTGATGACCTCCCGTGTCACCATTGGGCAGCCTAACGCGGCGGAGAGCTATGAGATGGACGCTATTACGGCCTGTGTGGTAGGCGGCGTATCCATGTCTGGCGGCGTGGGCAAGTCCTGGGGCGTTGTGGTGGGCTGCCTGCTTATCACGGTGATTGCCAACGGTCTGGACATCATGGGCGTATCTTCCCACTGGCAGAAAATTGTCAAAGGCGCCATTATCGTTCTGGCGGTGCTGCTGGATATCAAGGGCAAAGGCAAAAAGAATTGATTGGGTGTCAAGAGAATTGCCGGACGCTTTGTCCGCCGTCTCTTACATATAAGTTTTTAAGGAGGAAAACACATGAACAAGAAGAAGTTTCTCGCAACACTCCTGGCTTGCGTCATGCTGCTGGCCGTCGCCACAGGCTGCGGCAGCAAGACCGACGCTCCCGCCGCTCCTGCCGGAGGGGACAATGACGCTGGCTCTGACTCCGCGGGCGGCGCCTACAAAATCGCGCTGATCCAGCAGCACCAGACCAACGCTTTCCAGATCGCCGTTACCGAAGCTGCCGAGGCCAAGGCCGCGGAGTTGGGCGTCGAGCTGAAAATCCTGAGCGCCGACCAGGATGCCGCCACTCAGATCAGCCAGATCGAACAGTGCGTATCCGAGGGCTATCAGGCCATCCTGTTTGAGCCCGTCGATCCCGATGGCCTGCGGGACGCCGCCAAGAACGCGGCGGATGCCAGCGTTGTGGTCATCAATATCATCTCCGCCTGCACCGACTGGGAGAGCGCCGGAATTTCCGCCGTCTCCTACGGAAACAATGTCAAGGCTGGCGAGACCGAGATGCAGCAGGTTGCCGACCTGCTGGGCGGCAAGGGCAATATCGCCATCCTGACGGGTCCCTCCGCGGACGCTGGCGGCCTGCAGCGCATGGAGGGCTATGAGACCATCCTGGCGAAATACCCCGACATCGTTCAGGTCGTTTCTCCCGCCGACTGCGCGTGGGATACCGCTCAGGCGCAGGCCACCGTGGAGAGCTGGCTGTCCGCCTATGACCTGGATGCCATCGTCTGCGAAAATGACGGCATGGCCGTGGGCGCCGGAAACGCCGCCGGAGCCAACAGCGGAATCATTATTTCCGGAGTTGATGGAACCCCCGACGGCTTTGAGGCGATCAAAGACGGACGGATCACTGGCACCGTGTCCCAAAATGGCGGCGCTATGGCTGCCAACGGCATTGAGGCCGCGGTCACCTTGCTGGGCGGCGGCACTCTGGAGACCAACGTCCTGGTCACCGACAACACCTGGATCGACTCCTCCAACGTGGCGGATTACGAGTAATTTTCAGCCAGTCGGTTCCAACGGCAAACCTGAAAAAAGCATCACGCGAAGAGGGGAAAACAAAACTGTTTTCCCCTCTTCGGACTATTGGAAAGCCTTTTTACAGCAACAACAGGGCAAAACAACACCGAATCCCATGGGACCGGTGGAACAATTAGAAAGGAGTGCCCATTATGAAGATCGCCTTTGACGTTGACGTATTAGCCAAGCAGATGCCCATACG
>CAQXTN010000015.1:0-38308 GCA_948916585.1 uncultured Oscillibacter sp.
TACGCTGCAAGGTGGAGCATCCCTACAGGATTGTGAAGAACATTTTCGGTTTTCGGAAGACCGTTTACCGGGGGCAGAGAAAAAATCTTAACCGATTACACGTTCTCTCCGCCGGCGCAAATCTGTACATGCTTGCCAGAGCGGGCGGTTCCTTATGCCCCGCCTAAGGTTTTTACGCCCTTCGACCGGGCTGGGACTGGAAAAGCGAGGAATTCATCCCCCAATGTGGTCCTTTATTGGACGTTTCCATTACCTTCGTCTGTTTGCCTGGCTTTTTCCTGCTTTAATCAGTGCTTCCTTAAATTCATCCTAATCCGGGCAACAGAAAATCCGCTCCCTCACTATGTTAACGCAGCGAGGAAGCGGATTCTCACATGATTTTCTAAAAAACCTGAAAAAACTTTTTCAAAGCCATGACAGAAGGTCGTTACGCATCCATCAAAAAGCCTTCCTGCTCCACGATATTCCGCAGGAACTGGCGGCCCCGGCTGATCCGGGTGCTGACCGCCGTTTTCGTCAAACACAGCTTGGAGGCGATTTCCCAATCGGAGTAGCCCACCATCTTCATCTCCAGGGCCGCACGGTACGACAGGGGCAGCCGGGCAAAGGTCTCCACCAGGGTGTGATAATCGCTGACGGACTCCGCCGTTTCCGCAAAGCCGTCCCAGTCCTCCAGCGGAGCGGCGTCCTCCGAATCCTGATCGTTATGCAGGATACTGTCCGCCGCATGGAACATAGAGGGGGCAAAAAATGGCGATGGAACAGCATCGACACAATGTCAGCGACAGAGCGCAGGAGAAAATCAGGCCGTATACCATTGGTGAAAAGGGCACGCGAGGAGGGAATGCCCGTGATACCCGGCAATGCGCCGGAGCGCCCTGGCGGGATTTGCCGGAAACGTAAGGAAACTGGAAGAATGTACACCGCCGGCTCTCAAGAGATTCGAATTCCTGTTCCTCTCCATCGCCGCTTTTGAAGAACACCGCAAAAAGGAAACTTGGATTAGCCAGCTTCTACTTTTGGGCCTTTGCCATATTGCACTCCTTTGCCAGAGGGCAGCCCCCGCACTTCGGGCTCCGGGCGGTGCAGGTGTCCCGGCCAAAGAGGACCATCCGGTGGCAGAAGTTGTTGGACTCCTTAGGGGGCAGGACCTCCCGGAGCTGCTTTTCCACCTGGAGGGGGTCCTTTGACCCGTCGGTCATCCCCAACCGGCCGGTAATGCGGATACAGTGCGTGTCACAAACATAGGCGGGCTGGCCGTAAATATCACCAAGGATCAAATTTGCCGTTTTACGGCCCACGCCAGGGAGGCTGATCAGCTCCTCCATGTCGCCAGGAACCTTTCCGCCAAACTCGCTCAGCAGCCGCTGGGCGCAGAGCACCATGTCCTTGGCCTTCCCGTTGTAAAAGCCGCAGGAGTGTATGTACTCCCCCACCTCCTTGGGGTCCGCCTCCGCAAAACTCTCCAGAGTGGGAAAGCGGGCATAGAGGGCGGGAGTCACCTGGTTCACTCTCGCATCCGTGCACTGGGCGGAAAGCCGCACGGCGAAAAGAAGCTCGTAGTCCTTTTCATACCGCAAAGAGCACAGCCCTTCGGGATAGATGTCCTTTAAGGTCTCAATAATACGCTTTACGGCGGCTTTCGATTTCATAACATTCCCTCCCGCAGTTTTATAAAATCTTTTATAGTATATTTTATAATCCAGTTCGATAAGCTTCCGCCGCATCCAGCAGCTCCCCAGCGCTGGCAAGCAAAGCATCCGTCACCTTAGCGCCTCCGGTAATCCGGGCCAGCTCCGCCTTCCGGCGCTCCCGGTCCAAGAGGACTACATGGGTATAAGTCCGGCCCTTGGCCTCCCCCTTCTCCACAGAAAAGTGAACGTCCGCCATGGCAGCCAATTGGGGCAGGTGGGTAACACAGAGAACCTGTTTCCTCCGGCTGACCTGGGCCAGCTTCTCCGCCACCTTCTGGGCCGCCCGGCCAGAGACGCCGGTATCCACCTCATCAAATACCAACGTGCCCACAGCCTCCTGCTCCGCCAGAACGTTTTTCAAAGCTAGCATAATCCGGGCCAGCTCGCCGCCGGAGGCAATTTTGGCAATGGGCTTCAAATCCTCCCCGGCGTTGGCGGACATCAAAAAGCGGACCACGTCGCAGCCATCGGGGCCGGGGACCTTTTCCGCAAAGTCAATGGCAAACCGGACCCGGTTCATATCCAGATCTCGAAGCTCCTTTTGAATACGGGCCTCCAGAGCCGCCGCCGCCTGCTTCCGGGCTTTTGTCAGGGCCGCCCCTGCCGTCTGGACAGCCTTTTCCGCCTTGCCCAGCTTTTTCTCCAGAAGAAGCAGCGTGTCGTCCGCTGTCTCAATGGCATCCAGCTCCGCCCGGCGCTGGTCCAAATAGGCCAGCATCTCCTCCACAGTGGCCCCGTATTTCTTTTTCAGCCGATAGAGCTGGTCCGCCCGGCTCTCCGCCGCATCCAGTTCCTCCGGGGAGAAGTCGAAGGCCCCCCGCAGGTCTCGGATGGTTTCCGCTAAATCATAGGCTTCGCTCCGCAGGGCACCCAGGCGCTTGTACGCCTCCCCCAGCTCCTCGTCCAGGTTCCGCACAAGGGACAGAGCCTCCTCCGCATCCCGGAGCTGGTTCACCGCTCCGGCGCTTTCGTCGTCGCCGGAGAGGCAGTAGTCCGCGCCGGACAGGGCGGAGAGGTATTTCTCGCCATTGCGCAGAAGGTTCCGCCGCGCCTCCAGCTCTTCCTCTTCACCAGGGCGGAGCTCCGCCCGCTCCAGCTCGCCAATCTGAAAGCGGAGACTGTCCACCCGCCGCGCCTTCTCCGCCTCGTCCATCTGGAGGGCCCTGATCTGCTCCCGGAGGTCCGAGAGGACCGTGTAAGCCTTTTGGTAGGCTCCCAAGGGCTCCTCTGTCCTGCCGAAACGGTCCAGATAGGCCCCATGAAGCTCCTCGTCCAGGAGCTGGGTTCCATCGTGCTGGCCGTGAATGTTTAAAAGCTCACCGCCAATTTGCCGGAGCTGGGCTACGGTAATGGGACGGCCATTGACCCGGCAGGCGTTTTTGCCTTCGCCGGAGATTTCCCGCTGGAGGAGCAGATTCCCGTCCTCATCAGGCGCCAGTCCGTTTTCCTGGAGACCCGGCAAATCCGCCGGAACGGCGGAGAATTCCGCACTGACAAACGCCTTCGCAGCTCCGGTGCGAATCAAATCCCGAGAGGTCCTGCCTCCAAGAACAGCTCCCATGGCGTCGATGACGATGGACTTGCCCGCACCGGTTTCGCCGGTGAGGGCGTTGAACCCCGGGCAGAACTGAATATCCGCTTCCTCGATAACCGCAATATTTTCAATGTGCAGAAGCTCCAGCATGGCGGTCCCTTCCTCCATTTTAAACTCGTTTTTGTGCCAACATGTGGGCCGCAAAAATTTCAATACTCCAGCCGCCTTGGGTGGCGGCGCAGTCCGCAGACGGGCAGAGAGAAATTGAAAGGGGGACGAAGCCCCCTCTTTAAACCCAGCGTCTGTTTTTAAACAGGCGCTAGAGCATGTCCTTAATTTCCTGGCAAAGCAGCTCCGCCGCCTCGGTGTTCCGCATCACCAGCAGCGCCGTGTCATCCCCTGCCAGGGAGCCCACGATGTCATTCATATCCATATTGTCCAGCGCGGAGCAGGCCCCATTGGCCAGCCCCGGCATGGTTTTCACCACCACAATGTTTTGCGCGTAGTCGATGCTAACAATGCACTCCCGGAAGATGGTCCGCAGCTTCGCCGCCACATTCAGCGTCGTCCGGTTGCCGGAAACAGCGTACTTATAGACCCCTTGGCCCACCGGCTCCTTCATGAGGTGGAGCTGCTTGATGTCCCGGGAAATGGTGGCCTGGGTACACTGGAAGCCCCGGGCTTGGAGGCGGGTCAGCAGCTGCTCCTGGGTCTCGATGTTTTCCTGCGCGATAATCTCCAGAATCATGGCCTGCCTGTCATTTTTCATATCTCCATCCCTCCCGGAAGCATTTTTTGCGCGAAAATTTCACAGAAGCTCCGCTCCGTCAGCCGCGCCAAGCGGGTCACATACCGGGAGCGGCGGATTTGAATCTTATCGTCCGCCCGCAGGGCAAAGGCCCGGCTCTCATCTACAAAAAGGTACACCGGCTTCCGCCCGTTCCGCTCCAGCTCCACCGTCAGCGTATGCTCCGGACTGAGAACGTAGGAGGAGAAGCGCATGTTGTGGATGCAGATGGGGCAGACCACCATGGTCTGGGCCACCGGCTCTACCACCGGCCCTCCGGCGGAGAGAGAATAGGCTGTGGACCCCGTAGGCGTGGCGACGATCACGCCGTCCCCGGCGATGTCTGCCAGATGCCGCCCATCGGAGGAAATCTTCAAGTGAATGACATGGGAGATGGGGCCCTCCCGGATAACGGCCTCGTTCAGCCCCAGATTCGTGTAAATCTGCCGCCCCTCCCGAAAAACGGACACGTCCAGCATCATCCGCTGCTCCATCTCAAACTGCCAGTCCTTGAGCTTGTGGAGCTGCTCCAGTTCAGACGCCTCCAACTCGGCGACAAACCCCAGTCCTCCCATGTTCACGCCCAATACCGGCATCTTGTGGAGGGCTGCCAGCTTAGCCAAATGCAGAATTGTCCCATCCCCGCCGAAGGTAATCAGCAGGTCTGCCCCCCGGAGCTCCTGGGGCAGGGGCAGCACATCGTAATCCGCAAAAGCCCCTTCCTTTCGGTCCCGGAAGGGAGAGCAGACCACCGTCTGGAAGCCCATGCCCCGCAGGATGGCCTCCGCCGCCCGGGTGGTTTTCATGCCCTGATCCCGGTTGGGGTTGGGGCAGAGAATGATTTTTTTCGGGTTCATCCGTCGTCCTCCCCCTCTCCGTGTTCCTTCAAGCAGCGATGGGATTCCTCCACCAGGGCCTTCAAATCAAAGGGCTCCGCTGCTCCGACGCCTTTTTGCAGAAAACCCAAATACTCAATGTTCCCCTCCGGGCCCCGGATGGGAGAATAGGTCAGGCCCCGCACCATCAGCCCCGCCTCTCCGGCGTGGTCCAAATACCGCTCCAGCACCTCCAGGTGGACGGCGGGGTCCCGGACCACGCCCTTCTTTCCCACCTTTTCCCGGCCCGCCTCAAACTGGGGCTTCACCAATGAGACCGCCTGTCCCCCCTCCGCCAGCAGAGCCGCCAGGGGGGGCAGAATCAATTTCAGGGAAATAAAGCTCACGTCCACCGAGGCGAAGGCCAGCTCCTCCGGCACCTGCTCCCGGCTGAGATACCGGGCGTTGGTCCGCTCCAGGCAGACCACCCGGGGGTCGCTTCGCAGCTTCCAGGCCAATTGGCCCCGGCCCACATCCACGGCGTAGACCTTGGCCGCGCCGTTTTGGAGCATACAGTCCGTGAAGCCCCCGGTGGAGGCTCCAATGTCGGCGCAGACGGTTCCCTCCAAACGGATAGGGAACGCCCTCATGGCCTTTTCCAGCTTCAGCCCGCCACGACTGACGTAAGGGAGCTTGTCCCCCCGGACTTCCACAGCGGCGGCGGCGGGGACCGCCATGCCGGGCTTATCCGCTTTCCGGCCATCCACATACACCACGCCGCTCATGATGACGGCCTGGGCCCGCTGGCGGCTCTCCTCCAAACCCCGCTCCACTAGAAGCAGGTCCAATCTCATTTTATCGCTCATGGCACGCCTCCTCCACCGCCGCGGCCACGGCGGCGGCGTCCAGGCCAAACCGTTCCTCCAGCTGAGGGACGCTGCCCTCCGGCGCGAAGGTCCGGCCCAGGTTTTTCAAAATCAGCTTTTGCGGGGCCCGGCCCTCCCCCGCCAGGATGGCGGTAATACGCTGACCCACGCAACCTACGCCGAAGCAGTCCTCCAGCACCAATAGGATGTCCGTTTCCTGGAAAAAATCCGCCAGCAGCGCCCCGTCCAGGGGTGCGATCTGGTTCAGCTTCAAAACCTCCGCCTGAATTCCCCTGCTCTCCAGCAGCGCCGCCGCCGTCAGCGCCTGGTTCACCAGCACGCCATAGGCCAAAATGGTCACGTCCCGCCCCGCCCGGAGGCGGACCAGAGGCCTGTCCGATGCGTCGTCCCGGTAAGTCCCCTCTCCCCCCCTGGGGTAGCGGACCGCCACAGGGCCGGACAGCGAGAAGAGAGCGGTTTTCAGCATATGCCGCAATTCGGCAAAGCTGGCGGGACAAAGGACGGTATAGCCCGGCAGGACCGGGAGGAACAGCGCGTCGAAACAACCGTGGTGGGTCTCGCCGTCGGCCCCCACCAGACCTGCCCGGTCCACGCCCAGGACCACATGGAGCTTCTCCAGGGCCACGTCGTGAATGAGCATGTCATAGCCCCGCTGCAAGAAGGTGGAATACACGGCAAATACCGGCAGCAGGCCCTGTGCCGCCATGCCCGCCGCCATGGAAACGCCGTGTCCCTCGGCGATGCCTACGTCGAAAAAGCGGTCCGGAAAGGTCTTGGCAAAGCCAGAGAGGCCGGTGCCGTCGGCCATGGCGGCGGTGACGGCGCAAACCCGGGCGTCCTCCCGGGCGAAGTCCGCCAGAGCCTTGCCAAAAACGGAGGAAAAGCTGTCCCCCCCCGCCGTTTTCAAAAGGCCGGTCTCGGGGTCAAAGGGGCCCACGCCGTGGTACATGTCTGGATTCCGCTCGGCAAAGGCACAGCCCCTGCCCTTGACGGTGTTCACATGGACCACCACGGGGCAGTCCAGCTCCCGGGCCCAATTCAGGGTATCGCAGAGCCGAGGCAGATCGTGACCGTCTACCGGACCCAGGTAGGTAAAGCCCATATCCTCGAAGAGGGTACTCCCGGGAAAGAGGCTTCGCTTCAAGGAGCTCTTTACCCGGTGGTTGAAGCGATAAAGGGGATTTTTCATGGGACGGGGCCCAAAGAGGCTCCGATACCACTTTTTGAAATGGTAATACCCAGGCCGGGAGCGAAGCCGAGCCAAATGGGAGGGCATGGCTCCCACGTTGGGGTTGATGGACATGCCGTTGTCGTTCAAAATGACAATCAAGGGCTCTCCAGAGGCCCCGGCGTTGTTCAGCCCCTCGTAAGCCAGCCCCCCGGTGAGGGCTCCGTCTCCAATGAGGGCCAGGACCCGGTAATCCTCTCCCCGCAGGGTCCGGGCCCGGGCCATGCCCAAAGCCACGGAAACGGAGTTGGAGGCGTGCCCGGCGATGAAGGCGTCGTGGACACTCTCCCGGGGCTTGGGGAAGCCGGAGAGGCCGTCCAGCTGGCGGAGGGTAGCGAACTGCTCCCAGCGGCCTGTTAACATTTTATGGACATAGCTCTGGTGGCCCACGTCAAAGACCAGCCGGTCCCGCTCCGTGTCAAAAACCCGGTGAATGGCCACCGTCAGCTCCACCGCCCCTAGATTGGAGGCCAGGTGTCCCCCGGTCTTAGAGACGCTCTTTACAAGAAACTCCCTCAGCTCCTGGCAGAGCTGGGGGAGCTGGCCCTCCGGCAGCGCCCGGACGTCGGCGGGAGAGTGGATGGAATCCAAAAGCATAGCTTCTCCTCTCAATGGTGGAACAGGTACAAAAACCGCCCGGCCCAATAGACCACCTGGGTGCTCTTTTTAATGGCCACCGTCTTGCCCAGGGCCTTGCCGCCGATGGTCAGGCCGGAGACCAGGGCCGTGACGGCCACGGAAATCAGCACCGTCCGCAAATCCAGCGCCCGCTGGAGCTGGGTGACGATCACCGCCCCCGTGGCGCCGCTGACGATGCCACAGATGTCCCCCACCACGTCGTTGCAGACGCTGGAGACCCGCCCCGCGTTCCGCAGCAGCATCAGCGACTGCTTGGCCCCCTTCTCCTTGTGGGAGGCCATGGCGTGAAAGGGCTTGGGGTCCGCCGCCGTGACGGCCACGCCGATAATGTCGAATAAGATACCCAGCCCGATGAACAGCGCCAGCATCAAAAGAGCGGCGGTCACGCCCGCGCCCTCCAGCATCGACTCCGACGCCAGACTCAGCACGGCGGAGAGGACCACCGCCATCAAAAAGACCGTAAGGGCCCAACGATATGGGGAAGGGGCCTTTCCCTTCTGCTGTTTCTTCAAAGGAACCTCCCGAAAGGACCGCCCATAGGGGACGGCCTCTTATGTTTTATAAGCTAAGCCGGCGGCGGCAGAAAAAGTAAATCTTACGGCTTAGGTACGGGTTGGATTTCCCCGGAACACACCTCTCGTTGCCGATGGAGGCGGTTTCCCGTTCGGCGCTCCGGCGCGGCGTTGCCTCTCCGCGCTACCCGATTGCCACTTAGTCCGCACTGCAATCCCTTTTCTGCCCCGTCAGGACAGCCTAGGTGATTTCCACCACAGTCTGTCCGCTTCTTTAGCCTCTTTTGCAAAACGGGTTTCAAAGGGCGATCGGAACGCCGCCCTGGCCGGGGCCGCCCTCCGTAGTTCCCTGATCCACCCGCCCCACTCAAGGCAGGCTACGGCTGCACACAGCGTTACGGCCCCGAAAGACCGATGCACCGCATTGCAGGTTCACAATCTGTTTCGTACGCGGGCCGGAATTACCACAGTGGGAGTACGTCCGCGCACAAGAACAGGTCTCCACGGAAACAGGGTCGGATAAACCATGCCATTGGAAAACGCCCTGAGTCCGCAAGCGTACCGAGTACGCTTCCCCCCAGCACCCACCCAAAACTGGGCGTATCAAGCAGGCACCACGGGTTTCATCGATGTGCCCTTCAGAGGATTTTTAGGCCCTCCCTAGGAAACGGCAGATCTGACTAGAATACTGCGCCGCCGCTTAGCGGAAATCAGTATAGCATAGAAGGGGAAAATATGCAAGATATACAGTATATGAATTTTTTCTAAACGGCCTTTTCGCGGCCTCCACCCCGCAGTTCCCGGACCTCCTCCGCCGTCAGATGGCGCCATTTCCCCGGCGGCAGACTCCCCAGCGTCAGCGTATGCTCCCGCACCCGGCGAAGACGCTTAACCTCCAAGCCGCAGGCGGCGCACATACGGCGGACCTGGCGGTTTTTCCCCTGGTGGATGGTAACGGCCAGCTTTGCCGCCTCCTCCCCCTGCCGGAGAATTTCCACCCTTGCGGGGCGAATGGGCTCTCCCTCCAGTTCCCGGAGACGGGAGAGGCGGTCCGCCGCCCCCGCTACCGGACCGTGGACCCAGACGTGGTAGGTCTTTTCGATTTCCCCGCTGGGGTGGGTCAGCCTCTGGGCCAGTTCCCCGTCGTTGGTCAGCAGCAGCAGCCCCTCGGAATCCAAGTCCAGGCGGCCCACCGGGTATACCCGGACCCCGCAGTCCGCCACCAGCTCCGCAACGGTCCTCCGGCCCTGCTCGTCGGAGAGGGTGGTAACGTAGCCCCGGGGCTTGTTCAGCAGGAGATACACCGGCTCCGCCTGCTTGGGCAGGGGTTTGCCATCCAGGTGAACCTGGTCTCGAGACGGGTCGGCCTTGGTCCCCAGTTGGGCTGTCTCACCGTTCACTGTCACCCGGCCCGCCTCTATGTACCTCTCCGCCGCCCGCCGGGAGCAGACCCCGGCGGCGGAGAGAATCTTTTGCAGCCGCTCTTCCATCACTTCACCTATACTTTCGCAGTACCGTCATGGCGGTCTCCAGCTCCGGCTTTAAGGTGCTTGTGCCGGAGCCTGCCGCCTCTTTATCGGGAGGCGGGCTGATATCTCTCCCGATCAGAAGGCCCACCCGGCCCACTTCCTTCCCGTTCAGGGAGAACACCGCCTCCCCCACCTGGGTTCCCGCCTGAAGGGGCCCAGCCAGCTCCCGCTCCAGCTTTACGGAGGTCTCCAGCGTCTCCCCCTGAGCCAACGGCCAGGCAAAGCTGTCCGCCGCGATGAGGGGAATTCCCGCCTCCTCCGCCACCTCGTGGCCCAGCTGGGCCATTCGCTTAGCCGGGTAGGCGGAAAAGCCATAATCATAGAGGCTCTGGTGATCCGCCCAGTCATTGCCGTCCTGAAGGGTCACAGCCACAAGCCGCTGACCGTTCCGCTCCGCGCAGCTCACCAAAGTCCGGCCCGCCGCCCGGGTATAGCCGGTTTTCAGCCCCAGGCAGCCGTCCATAAGCCGCAACAGCTTGTTGTGGTTCGTCATCGTCCGCCCGCCAATGGTCACTGTCCGGGTGGAGGCAATGCGGACCAAGGTCTCGTTCCCCATGGCCGACCGGGCCAGCAGGGCCATGTCGTAGGCGGTGGAATAGTGCTTCTCGTCATCCAGGCCGTTGGGATTGGCAAAGGAGGAATTCTCCATCCCCAATTCCATGGCCGTCTCATTCATCCGCTCCACAAAGCCCTCCACGCTGCCGCCCACATGCTCCGCCACCGCCACGGCGGCGTCGTTCCCAGAGCAGAGGAGGAGACCGTAGAGCAAGGTCTCCAGAGTCAGCTCCTCCCCTTCCTTCAGGTACATGGAAGAACCCTCCGTATAGGCGGCCTCCCGGCTCACCTTCACCATGTCCGAGAGATTCCCGTCGCGGATGGCCACCAGGGCCGTCAGAATCTTCGTGGTGCTGGCAATCAGCATCTGGGACCTGGCGTTCCGCTCGTAGAGGACACGGCCGCTGTCCATGTCCATCAAAACGGCGGCGGAGGCGGAAACCTCCACCGCCTGCGCCCGCCCCGTCAGCAGGCAGGCCAGAGCCAAACACAGCGCCCCAGCCCACCGGAGGGGAAACATTTTCAGCAAGCGTCATCACTCCGTTCGTCAACAGTCAAGTGATGCTAGTATGTCCAAATCAGACGGTTTCTTGCTCCTTCTCCGCCTTTTTCTTGTCCAGGAATTTTTCCGCCTTGTCCATCAGGTCCGGCGCCATCTCCACAATGCGGTCCAGCGTAGACACCGGAGGCGCCGCCACCGGCAGAACCCGGGTTACGCCATCCTTAATGGTGAGGAAGGCCACGGGCTCAATTTTCACACCCGCTCCGCCTCCTCCGCCAAAATTCTCGCCCTTCATGGCTTTGCCATAGTCTCCTCCGCCGCTGCCAAAGCCGAAATTGACCCGGGAAATGGGAATCAGGGTCACGCCGTCCGGCGTATGGATGGGTTGGCCCACAATCACATTGGTATCCACCAGCTCGTGAATCTTTTCAATCGTGGAACGCATCAATTCGCTGACCGGGTGCTTTTTATCCATGCTGTCCATCTTTTTCGTCCTTTCTCCTGTTGTTAGATTCTATCATCATGGCGGTCATACACGCCTTACGCGGCCGGTTTCTCGGTTGGCGGCTCCTCCGGCGGATGGTCCTTGGGTTTCTTGGTTTTCTTTTCCGGCTTAGGAGGCCGGGTCTTGCAGCGCTTCCGCCAGCGCAGGAGCCAGCCCAAAGCTGGGAAAGCCATGCCAAAGCCCACCGCCAGCAGCGTCCCGATGCGAATGGTGGCGCCGACTTCCCCCTCCATCGCCGCGGAAGAGGCGTTGAAGTCCACGCCGGTATGAATGTACGGATCCCGGATGTCCAGCAGCTTCTCCAGCAAGGGCATCCCCGTCCAGACCGCGGCCTGGAGTTCTCCGTATAACTGGACCGCCGCTGCAGGATCCTCCTGACCTCCCAGCTCCAGGAAGAGCCGCAGGGGCTTTACACGAATCCCCCGGCGGGTCCGGCTTAGGCCCCGTTTCAGCGGTGGGAGCAAGGCGCGAAGAGCGTCTTTCCCGTCCTCCAGGGTGAAAGAGAGCTTGGGATTCTCCTTTTCCTCCCCCGCCTCCTTGGAGGGCTTCTTCTTTTTCTTCTCCTTGGTGGACTTTTCCTCCTTCGGCTTCTTCGGTTTTTTCGCTTTGGCGGGAAGGATATGTACCCGCAGGAGTCCGAATTTCACGTCCAGGCAAAGCGCTCCCCCGCCGAAAGCCGCCCAGACGCCCACCCGGGTCCAGCAGAGCAAGGCAATCAGCAGTATGATTACCACCAAAATCCAAAACCATACCACAGGCGGCGCCTCCCTTCCTTATTCCGTCTCTTCCTCCTCCTGGAAGGACACGATCTCTCCGTTTTCCCCCAGGCGCATCTGGCCGTCGGTCTCCGGGTTCAGGGGGTCCTCCTCCTCGGAGGGCTCCGTCAGCTCCGGCAGGTCCTCCAGACTGCTGAGGTGAAAGGCCCGGAGAAACTGCTTCGTCGTCCGGTACAGTCGGGGCCGTCCCGGCACCTGGAGCCGCCCGCACTCCTCAATCAAGTCCCGGTTGAGGAGCAGGCTCATGGTATACGAGCTGTCCACGCCCCGGATCTGATCCACATAGGCCCGGGTGGTGGGCTGGTAATAGGCGATGATGGTCAGGGCCTCCAGGGCCGGCTGGCTGAGCTTGGCGGGCTTGCGGACCTCCAGGGCCCGGTGCACCGCGTCCCCAAACTCCGGGGCGGAGCATAGCTGCCAGCAGTCGTCCATCCGCACCAGGCGGATGCCCCGCTGGTCAAAGGCGTAATGGTCGCTCAGGTCCTTCAGCGCCCGCTCCACAGCCGGTCGGGCCAGCTCCAGGGCGGCGCAGAGCCGCTTGATTTGCATAGGTTCGCCGGAGGCGAACAAAATCGCCTCCACGGCGGATTCGATTTCCTTTCTCTCCATGGGGCCTCCTCAGATTTCCTCCGCCTGGGCGGCGAGATGCTCCGGCGGGTCTCCCACCTGCCGGACGGCGCATTCGGTTTCCGAGCCCGTCAATTGCAGCACGTGGGACCGGCAAAGCTCCAGCACCGCCAGGAAGGTGGCCACCACCTCGCTGCGGCTCCGGCTGCCGTGAAAGAGCTGGAGAAAGCGGGTGACCGTCCCGTCCCGCAAACGGCGCAGGATGTCCCGGGCCTTCCGCTCTACCGGGTAGGGCTCGTGCTGGGCGATTTCCTGGAAGGCCGCTTTTGGCGGCGGCAGCTTCCGCTCCGCCCGGGTCTGGAGCTCCCGCATGGCCCGGAGCAAATCCTGAGGCCGGTGATCATACACAATCTCCCCCGGCTCCAAAGGCTCCGGGCCCCGGACACAGGTGCTGCGGCCAAATTCTCCCAGAGAGGCCAACGTCTCCCCCATGGCCTTCACATAGGCGTAGCTCTCCCCCCGGCGGCGCTCCTCCAGGGATTGAATCAGGGCTTCCATCTCGCTCTTGGCCTCCTCATCCTCAATGGAGAGGAGCATCCGGGTTTTAAGGTAGACCAGATGAGAGGCCATGGCGGCAAATTCGCTGGCCACCTCCAGATCCAGCTGCTGCCGGCGGTCCAGCCAGCTTAAGTACTGGTCACAGATCAAGGAAATGGAGATGTCCTGAATCTCCATCTTGTTCTTTCCAAGCAAGAACAAAATGAGGTCCAGGGGGCCCTCGAAATCCTGCAACTCCTCCGTTCGGGAGTGGATCACCTTTTCCAGTTTGAATACGGGACTTTCCAAAGATACCTCCCACCGCGCCGGAGCAGCCCCGGGCGGATTTAGAAAAACAGCTCGAAGAAGCAGCGATAGACCCTAAAAATCGCCTCGCTGATCAGGTCGCCGGTGACGCCGAACCAGCTCAGGGCCAGCAGCAAAAACATACCGTAGCGCTCATAGCGCATCAGGCCAAAGTAGGCCGTGTCCGGCAGGAAGGCCCCCAGCACTTTAGACCCGTCCAGAGGCGGAACCGGCAGCAGGTTGAACAGCCCCAAGCCAATGGACAGGGGGGCCAGGGTATACAGCAAAAATTCGAAAACCAGAGCCCCACCCCGGCCGTCGGGGAAATACTGATAAATCACCCGGCTGAGGGCTATCGCCAGCAGGGCCAGCAGAAAATTGGACGCCGGACCCGCCAGGGCGGTGAGGGCCATGCCCTGCTTGGGCCTTTTAAAATACCGGGGGTCCACCGGAACGGGCTTGGCCCATCCAAAGCCCACAGCCAGCATCATGGCAAGGCCCAGCCAGTCGATATGCCGGAGGGGATTCAGGCTCAATCGGTGGCGATCCCGGGCCGTGGGGTCCCCCAGCACGTATGCCGCCAGGCCGTGGCAGGTCTCGTGGACCGTCAGGCAGAGGAGGACGGCCAGGACTCTTGTCAAGGTGCTCTCCAGGAAATTCCAGTCAATGGAGCGCACAAGTCCGCTGAAATCCATAGTCCTCCCCCTTTCACAGTTGCATCATTATATCAGTTCCCGGAAGAAAATACAAGGGAAACCACGAAAAAGGCCCGCCGGAAGCGGCGGGCCCTGGACTAAATATTTTTTTTGATGGTATTGATGGCCCCCTTCTCCAGCCGGGAGACCTGGGCTTGGGAGATGCCCACCTCGGCGGAGACCTCCATCTGGGTCTTGCCCTCATAAAACCGCAGGGACAGGATGCGCCGCTCCCGGTCGTCCAGGCGCTTCAAGGCGTCCTTCAAGGCGATGCGGTCCGTCCAGTGCTCGTCGGTATTCTGGGTATCCCGGACCTGGTCCATGACGCACAGAGCGTCCCCGCCGTCGGAGTACACCGGCTCGTAGAGGGACACCGGGTCCACAATGGCGTCCATGGCGAAGACCACGTCCTCCCGGGGGATGTCCAGCTCCTTGGCAATCTGCTCCACGGTGGGCTCCCGCTGGGTCTCGGAAATCAGCCGCTCCCGGACCTGGAGGACCCGGTAGGCCGTGTCCCGCATGGACCGGGAGACCCGGATGGCGCTGTTGTCCCGGAGATAACGGCGGATCTCGCCGATGATCATGGGCACGCCGTAGGTGGAAAACTTCACCGGCTGGTTGATGTCGAAGTTGTCAATGGCCTTGATGAGCCCCACACAGCCCACTTGAAACAGGTCGTCCACATTTTCTCCCCGGTTGGAAAACCGCTGAATCACCGACAGCACCAGCCGGAGATTTCCCTCAATGAGCTGGCGGCGGGCCTCCTGGTCTCCCTCCTTGGTCCGGCGGAGAAGCGCCATGGTCTCCTCGTTTTTCAGCACTTTCAGCTTGGCGGTGTTGACGCCCGCGATCTCGACTTTTCCCTGCACGAAAGCTGCCCCCTCTTGTGTATACTGTCCCTGCGGCGGCGGGGGGTATTCCCCCTCTTGCCGCCGCAAGGTCAGTATCTCCAGAGGCCATTTTTCCTATACTGGGACCTTTTGTCAGAATAGGACGGCCCAGGGGGCGCATAGGCTTTCATGAAAGGAGTTGAGGGCGATGCAGTTCCGGTTTCGGGACCTCCGTCGGAAAGAGGTCATCAACATCAATGACGGCTGCCGCCTGGGGCTGGTTGCGGACCTGGACCTCCGGGTCCCGGAGGGGCAGGTCATTGCCATTGTGGTCTACGGGCCCGCCCGGTTCTTCGGGCTTTTTGGCCGGGGAGAAGAGTTTTACATCCCCTGGGACTGCATCCAGCGGATCGGGGACGATATCATTTTGATTGATAAGCCCTTCCAGCGGCGGGACCCGGCCCCGGAGCGGAAGCGGCGGCGGTGAGGTGCATTCCCGCTCCTTCCTCCGCCAGCGCCTCCCGCAGCAGCTCCAAAAAAAGCTCCATGGCCGGAGTAACCCACCTCCCCCTTCGCCAGGCGCACAGGGCCGGGGCGGGGACGCCGGAGATGGGCGCTTCCAGCTCCACCAGTCGGCCGTCCGCCAGTTCCTCCTCCGCCACAAAGCGGGGCAGGTAGGTAAAGCCCAGGTTGCTCATGACGCAGCGCTTGATGGTCTCAATGCTCCACAGCTCCAGCGTCACGTCCAGCTCAATCTCCCGCCGGCAGAGGTACGCCTCCAGGCGGCGGCGGAAAATGCTGTCCGGCTCGTCGGTGACCAGGGAGGCGGCCTTCCGCTGGCCGGGGGTGGTGAAATCCGGCTCCGTAAAATCCGGGGAGGCCAGGAGCACGATGTCATAGCTCCCCATGGACTCCACCTCCAGGGCCTCCCGGTTCCAGTCCATGTCGTAGCCCACTCCCAAATCACAAGCCCCGGTGCGGACCCCCTGGGGAATCTGCATGCAGTTGCAGCTCCGCACAATCAGCCGGACCTGGGGGGCCCGCTCACGGAAGGCCCGGATCACCGGCTGCATCTGGTAGCACAGCAGAGTCTCCGCCATGTCCACCCGGAGGGTCCCCGTGGGAACGCTCCCGGTTTTTCCGCACTCCAAAAGCCGCTTCGCCGCCTCCAGCAGCTCCCGGGCCTGGGGCAGCGCCCGCTCTCCCGCCTCCGTCAGCACCATTTTCCGGCCCACCCGCTCAAAGAGGGGAACTCCCAGCTCCTCCTCCAGCTGCTGGATTTGGACGGTAATGGTGGACTGGGTATAGCCCAGCCGCTCCGCCGCCTTTTGATAGCTCCCCTGGTCCACCACCGTCTGGAAGGTGCGAAGATTTTTCAGTTCCATAGGGGTCCCTCCTAACTCATTGATTTTATCAATAGTATACTTTAAAAACTTTCGCTTTTCAAATGAATGTTTTTCTGCTATGATTAGGCCCATCTCAACCAAAGGATGGTGTCCGTCATGCCCCTGTCTCTGATTCCCTCCTTCCTGCTCTACTGCTATGTGGGCGCCATTACCCCCGGCCCCGCCAACCTCTGCTCCCTCTCCACCGCCCTGCGGTATGGAAAGGGTCCCGCCCTGCGGCAGTGGCGGGGGCTGCTTACCGGCTTTTCATTGGTGTCCCTGGCCTCCGTGCTGGTCACCTATTTCCTGGGCGCCGTGCTGGACCAGTACGTGGGACTGTTGTCCTGGGTGGGAGCGGCTTACCTGCTGTGGATGGCCTGGCACACCCTCCGCTCCTCCGCCGGGCCGGAGGGCCAGGCCCCGGAGGCCCCGGGCTTTCTCACGGGACTGCTGGTACAGCTGACGAATGTGAAAATCATGGTCTTTTGCCTGATGGCGATGACCTCTTTTGTCCTGCCCTACACCCGGTCCTTCTGGGCCCTGCTGGCGGTGGGGCTGTTCCTCCCCTTCACCGGGCCGGTTGCCAATCTGGCCTGGCTCTTTGCCGGAGCTGCTCTGCAAAAGCTTTTTGCCAACCACCGAAAGGCCGTGGACATCGGCTGCGCCGCCGCCCTGGCCCTGTGCGCCGTCAGTCTGGTGCTACCCCATTGATTCCAAATGCGCCGCAGAAAGCGGAGAGGACCTTTCGGTTCTCTCCGCTGTTTCACTCTGTCGGCCAATAGAGGGCCACGCTCAGATCGTTGACGTTGGTGCCCGTAGGCCCGGTGACAATCAGGCCCCCCGCTTGCGCTAAGGCGTTGTAAGAATCGTTCTCCGCCAGCACCTCCGAAATTTCGATTCCCCAGCCCCGGAGAATGTCCCGGGTTCCGCCGTCCACATAGCCCCCCGCCGCGTCTGTGGGGCCGTCGGTGCCGTCGGAGCCCACGGAGAACAGGGCCGTTCCCTCCGTCCCCGCCAGGACGGGGGCCGCCGCCAGGGCCAGCTCCTGGTTCCGGCCTCCCTTTCCTTTTCCGGTGATCCGCACCACGGTCTCGCCGCCCAGGATGAGGGCCAAGGGCTTCCCCGCCTCCCGCTCCCGGAGGAGGGTCCGGGCCAGATTTTCCCCGGTCTCCCGGGCCTCCCCCGCCGCCCGGTCCGTGAGGACGCGGGCCTCGTAGCCAAGTCCCCGGCAGACCTCCGCCGCCGTTTGGCAGAGCTGGGAGACGCTGCCGCAAATCCGGCTCTCCACATGGGGCAGCGCCGCCGGAAGGGGCCGGGCCAGCAGGGCCCGGGCCTGGGGCGACAGCTCTAAGCCGTACTTCTCCGCCACCGCCAAGGCCTCTTCCAGCGTAGAGCCGTCCACAGCGGCGGGGCCGGAGGCGATCATGTCCAGCCGGTCCCCCAGCACGTCGGAAAGCACCACGGAAAACACCCGGGCTGGGGCGCAGGCCGCGCCGAAACGGCCCCCCTTTACGTTGGACAGCCGCTTGCGGACCCGGTTGACCGCTTGGATGTCCGCGCCGCAGGAAAGAAGCCGGCGGTTGATATCCTGGAATTCCGCCAGGGAGAGGTCCGACGCCTCGAAGAGGGCGGAGCCCCCGCCGGAGAGGAGGAACAGCAGGTCATCCTCCTCCCCCAGACCCTGGACCAGCTCCAAAGCCCGCTCCGACGCGGCGAAGGAAGCCGCGTCCGCCACCGGGTGCCCCGCCTCCAAAATCTCCAGGCCCGGCAGGGGCCCTTGGCTGTGGCCGTATTTCGTCACCACCAAACCGCCGTCCACGCTTACGGCTTCCAGGGCGGCGGAGGCCATCCGCCACGCCGCCTTTCCCACGGAAACCAGCAGCGTCCGGCCAGGGCCGGGACAGAAGTCCCTCAGGGCCTCCCTCACCGCCACATCCGGCAGCGCCCGGCGAATTGCCTCGCCATAAATTTGTTCCGCGTGCCTTCGAAGCTCCGTCATGCTTGCCGCCTCCCTTTTGTTGTATTCCAGTATAACGGATGGAGAGGAAAAGGACAATCATTTTTCCGTTTGCATTTTCCCGCCCGATGGGGTATGATGTGGAAAACACCGGGCGGAACCCCGCCGCGAAGGAGGCGCGCCAATATGAAGCGGATGGACGAGGGCATGCCCTTCCTCCTGCAATACAGACATGTGGCCTGGTACGAGGACGGAAAGGTCCGTATTTTAGACCGCCGGGTCTACCCGAAAGAGGTCCGGTTCGAGGTCTGCGAAACCTACCGGCAGGTGGTCCGGGCCATTGCGGACATGGTGACCCAGAGCGCCGGGCCCTACACCGCCGTGGGCATGGGCATGGCCCTGGCGGCCCACCAGGTCCGGGACAAGGGCCGGGCGGAACAGCTTGCCTTTCTCCGCCAGGCGGCCCAGGAGCTGGCCCACGCCCGGCCCACCACCGCCAACCGCTACGGCCAGATCACCTTCCGCTGCGCGGACGTGGCGGAGGCGGCGCTGGAAGCGGGACAAAACCCCGTCGCCGCCATTGTGGAGGACACCCTGGAATCCCTGGGGCGGCGCTACAGCACGATGCAGCTGGTGGGGGACCGCTTGGAGGCCCTCATCCCCGAGGGCGGAACGGTTCTCACCCAATGCTACGGGGAAACCATCATCGGAACTCTTATCCGGGCCGCAAGGCGAACGGGAAAGTCTTTCCGGGTTTTCTGCGCGGAGACCCGGCCTTTCCTCCAGGGGGCCCGGCTCACCGCCAGCTGCTTCGCCCAGGCAGGCTTTGACACCACGGTGCTCACGGACAATATGATTGCCTACGCCATGGAGCGGGAGGGAATCGACGTCTTTACCTCCGCCGCGGACACCATCGCCCGGGACGGGCACATCGCCAACAAAACCGGCACCTTTCAGATTGCGATTCTGGCCAAGTACTTCGGCGTTCCCTACTATGTCACCGGCATCCCCGACCGGGACAAGCGGTCGGCGGCGGACATTGTCATTGAACAGCGAGACCCCGGCCCCGTGCTGACCTCCTGGGGCATTCCCAACACCGTCCCGGAGGTCAAAGGGGTTTATCCCTCCTTTGACGTGACGCCCCCGCACCTGATTTCCGGGGTGGTGACGGACAAGGGGGTCTACGTCCCCTATCTGCTGGACCAATATTTTGACTCGGAAGTCCGGGAATTTTACTGAGGAGGATTCGGCTATGCTGCTGCAAAAAGAACGGGAGCTGGTAGTGGAGTACGGCAGGAAAATGAGCGCCGACCGCCTTTGCACCGGCACCAGCGGAAATATCAGCGTCTATGTTCCGGAGCGGGGCCTTTTGGCTATCAGCCCCTCCGGCATCGGCTACTTCGACACCCGGCCGGAGGACGTAGTGGTCATGGACCTGGAGGCCAGCATCGTGGAGGGAACCCGGAAGCCCTCCAGCGAGTGGGCCCTCCACACCCTTTTTTACAAGAACAAGCCCCACATCCGGGCTGTGGTCCACACCCATTCCATGTACTGCACCACCTTCGCCGTACTGGGCCGGCCCCTCCGGGCCGTTCACTACGCCATCGCCGACGCCGGGGCGGCGGAGGTCCCCTGCGCGCCCTACTACCCCTTCGGCACCTTAGAACTGGCGGAGGCCGCCGTGGAGACTGCCGGGGACAGCGACGCCGTGCTGCTGGGAAACCATGGGCTGGTGGCCTGCGGAAAGGACCTCGCCGGGGCCTACGGCTTGGCGCTGAACATGGAATATGTGGCGGAGCTTCAATACCGGGCCCTGTGCGTCGGAACGCCCAACGTCCTCGGCAAGGAGGCCATGGAGGACGTCATGGAGCGGTTCAAATCCTACGGACAGCCGGAAGGCAGGAAAACAGGCTATTAAAAACCACGAACCGGCGGGACGCTGTATGCGTCCCGCCGGTTTGCCGTCACAGGGGCAGTTCCTTCCCCAGCCGCTTGTACATGGTTTTCTTCACCGCCCGGAGGATGTTTTCATACCCCGTGCATCGGCAGAGGTGGCCGGAAAGGAGCTTGCGCAGCTCCGCGTCCGTATACTCCTTGCCGGACTCCAGAATCTCCACCGCCGTCAGGATGAAGCCCGGGGAGCAGAAGCCGCACTGAATCGCCGCCTCGTCCACAAATGCCTGCTGGATGTCGGAAAGCTCCCCGTTGGGGCCCAGGAGGCCCTCCAGGGTGCGGACCTTCTTTCCCTCCGCCCAGACGGCCAGGTAGATGCAGGAGTTGAACGCCTCGCCGTCAATCAGCACGTTGCAGGCTCCGCACTCCCCCACCTCGCAGCCTTTTTTAACCGAGGTCATGCGGAAGTCGTTCCGCAGCATGTCGGTGAGGCTGGCCCGGACGTCCACCGTCCGCTCCACGTCCTTGCCGTTGAGGTTGAAGCGGACCGTCTGATATTGAATGTTGTGTTTCTCCATCACAGGTCACCTCCCGCCAGTTTCACGGACTCGATGAAGGCCCGCTTCGCGCTCTCCACGGCGATGTGGAGGCGGAAGTCCCTGGCCGCCCGCCAGGAGTCCCGGGGGTTGATGTCCTCCTTGACAGCCTGGGCGAACCGCTCCGCCAGCTCCAGGCTGACGGGCTGTCCGGCGGCGAATCTTTCCGCCGTTTCGGCCCGCAGGGGCACAGGGCCCGCCACGCCGAAGGCGACCCTTGCCCGCTCCACCGTTTTCTTATCGGCGGAGAGCCGGACGTTGACGGAGGTTCCCAGGGTGGCGATGTCCATGGCGTTTCGCATGGCGTATTTAATATAGTGGCCGAAGCAGTTCTCGTAGCTCTCCTTGGGAATCAAGATGGCGGTCTGGATTTCGCCTTCCCGAATGTCCACCTTGCCCGCCTTGATATAGAAGTCATGGATCGGCTGGCGGCGGACGCCCTCCGGGCCCGTCAGCTCCACAATGGCCTCCCAGGCGTGGAGGGTGGAGGCGGAGTCGGCGGAGGTGACGCCGTTGCAGGTGTTTCCGCCGATGGTGCCGATGTTCCGAATCTGGGGGCCGCCCACCTGGTCCACGGCCTCGCCCAAGACGTTGATGTATTTCTGAATCAGGGGGTCCCGGGTGATATGAGAAAAGCTGGTGAGAGAGCCGATGCGAAGGGTCCCGTCGGCGTCCAGGGACACGCCCCGGATCTCGTCCAGGGTCTGGATGGAGATGAGCTCCGCCCCGGCCCGCTTGCCCTCCCGCATCTGGACCAGCACGTCGGAGCCTCCGGCGATGATCTGAGCCTCGGGATGGGCAAGGCGCAGGGCCACGGCATCCTTGACGCTCTTCGCCTGATACAGGGCTTTCATGTCATACATACGCTGGGCCCTCCTTTAGTCGTTGATGAGCCCCGCCTCTTTGAACTTCCGATAGAGGACATGGGGCGTGATGGGGCAGGAATCAATGGCCACGCCGGTAGCGTTCAAAATCGCGTTGCGAATGGCCGGCGCGCCGGAGCAGGCCGGGGGCTCGCCCAGGGCCTTGGTGCCGTAGGGGCTGGTGGGCTCCGGGTTCTCCACAAAGGCGGCCTCCAGCGTGGGGTGGTCCATGAAAGTGGAGAGCTTATAGTCCAGCAGGTTGTTGTTTAGGGGTTTGCCGGTCTTTTCGTCGAACTTCAATTCCTCGGAAAGGCCGTAGCCGATGGCCATGGACATGCCGCCGTGGACCTGGGCCTCCGCCAGGGCGGGGTTAATCAGCGTGCCGCAGTCGTGGACGTTCACCAGCCGCAGAAGGGTGGCCTTGCACACGGGAATGTCCACCTCCACCTCCGCGAAGGAGCAGCCGAAGGAATAGGCGTTGGATTTGATCTGTGCCGTGGTCTCGGCGGTGATATGCCGGCTGCTCTCCAGGGAGTACAGGCTTTCCGTCGCCAGGTCCCCCAGGGATTTCAGAACGCGCCCATCGCTCTTGCGGACAATCTGCCCGTCCACCAGATCCAGGTTGGAAACAGGCATCCGGGTCTGCTCGTGGGCAACGTTCAAAATGCGCTCCCGCAGGGCCAGGGCCGTCTGCATGATGGAAAAGCCGCCGATGTAGGTCTGCCGGGAGGCATAGGCCCCGGTGCCGAAGGGGGTAATATCCGTGTCCTGAGTGGAGACCACATGAACGTCACCAAGGGGAATGCCCACGGCGTCCGCCACCATCTGGGAATAGGCCGTGTCGCAGCCCTGGCCGATCTCCGTCTCACCGGTCTGGAACTGGAGGGAGCCGTCCTGATTCAGCACCATCCGGCAGGAGGAGGATTCCAGGGAGATGGGCCAAACGGCGGTATTGTACCAGAACACCGCCAACCCCACGCCCCTGCGGATCGGGCCGGTCTGATTTTGGTATTCCTCAAACTTTTTCCGGTAGTCCAGCAGTTCCAAGGCCTTGTCCATGCACTGGTTGAAGGTGTCGGAGTAGAGCTCGTTTTTGGAGAAGCCGTCCACGTAGCCCACGGGCATCAGGTTTTTCCGGCGGAATTCCAGAGGGGACATTTGAATCGCCTTGCAGATGTCGTCGATGTGGCTCTCCCCGGCGAACATGGCCTGGGGGATGCCATAGCCCCGCATGGCCCCGGCGGAAGGCCGGTTCGTGTACACCGTCCAGCTGTCGCACTCCACATTGGGGCAGGGGTAGAGCTGAGGGAAGGCGTTCATGCCCTTAGCCACGATGCCGTGGCCGTGGGAGGCGTAGGCCCCCTGGTTGGAAAACGCTTCCAGCTTCCGGGCGACCAATGTGCCGTCGGGCCGGACATAGGAAATAACGTGGGTACGGATGGCGTGTCGGACCCGGTTGGAGACAAAGGTCTCCTCCCGGCTGCACTCCAGCTTCACCAGGCGTCCTCCGACCTTCGTGGAGCACCAGGCGCACAGGGGCTCGTACAGCGCGTCCTGCTTGTTGCCAAAGCCGCCGCCGATATAGGGCTTGATGACGCGGACCTTGCCCCAGGGAATCCCCAGGGCCTGGCCCACCACCCGGCGGACGATGTGGGGAATCTGGGTGGAGCTGACCACCACCACCCGGCCCGCCTCCTCATAGGCGAAGCAGCCGTGGTTTTCGATGTGGCAGTGCTGGACGGTAGGTGTGTCGTACCAGCCCTCCACCTTGATGAGGCCGGGCTCCCGCCGGGCGGTCTCGTAATCTCCCCGGCGGACGTCGGAATGGGCCAGGATGTTGTTCGGATACCGTCCCTCGTGAAGCTGGGGCGCGCCATCCTTCATGGCCTCCTGCACGTCCAGAACAAAGGGCAGCTCCTCATACTCCACCTTCAAAGCCCGGACAGCCTGGGCGGCGGCCACCTCGTCCTCGGCGATAACCACCGCCACCTCGTCGCCGTAGTAGCGGACGTGCCGGTTTAAAAGCTTCCGGTCCGCCACGTCCTGGTGATGGGGGTCCGTGGACCAGGGATGGCCCGCCGTGGGAAACTCGATGTCCGGCGCGTCGAAGCAGGTCAGGACCTTCACCACGCCCGGGACGGCCTCCGCCACCGAGGTATCCACGGACTTCACAAAGCCGTGGGCGATGGTGGAATGGCAGATTTTCGCGATCAGGGCGCTGCGGTCACAGAGGTCGTCCATGTATTTGGCCCGGCCTGTGGCCTTCTCATAGGCGTCCACCCGGATCACGCTCTTGCCGACGCTTTTGCTCATAGGGTGCCCTCCTTTTCTATTACAACTTCACTCCCGGGGAAACGGGACCCTTGACTGGACGGGAGAAAAGAGGATATACTACTTTTATAAACACTTGCTAAATATGGGGGTCGCAGAATATGGTACAGACATTGGGCTGTGTGGTGATGGCGGCGGGAAACGCCCGCCGGTTTGGGGAGAACAAGCTGGCCGCCGGAGTGGGGGGCCGGAGCCTGATTCTCCGGGCGCTGGAGGCCGTGCCTAGGGAGGAATTTGAACAGGTCGCGGTGGTAACCCAATACCCGGAGGTCCTGGAGCTGGCGGAGCGGTTTCACTTCTCCGCCGTCCGGAACGAGCACCCGGATTGGGGCATCAGCCACACCATCCGCCTGGGACTGGAATCCCTGGGAGGCTGCGCCGCCGCCATGTTCCTGGTCAGCGATCAGCCTCTTTTGAAGCGGGAGAGCGTCAAGGCCCTGGTGGAGCTCTGGCGCTCCCAGCCGAAGAAGATCGCCGCCCTGGCTCACGGCGGGGTCCGGGGGAATCCCTGCGTCTTCCCCGCCCGGTTCTTCCCGGAGCTGCTGGAGCTCCGGGAGGACCACGGGGGAAACACCGTCATCCGGCGGCACGAGGAAGACCTTGTTTTGCTGGAAGTGCCGGAGGAGGAGCTGACGGATGTGGACACGCCGGAGGCCCTGAAAGGATTGAAGCCTTAGAGGCCGGCAGCTTGAGGGGAAATGGCCTGAGCGGGGGCTCAGGCCCCACAAGGGGACTTCCTACTCCTCCCGGGGCGCCCTGCATCCATCAGCCGGTTATTTTTTGCTGTAGGGGGTACCTTCCAGGGGCAGGGCCGTGCGGTGCTTTCCGTCGTAGCGGTAATAGGCGTCGGCAATGGCGGGGGCGGTGGGAATGGAGGTAATCTCCCCGATGCCGATGGCCCCGCAGGCCACATTCAGCCCCGGCTTCTCCACGATAATGGGGACGATTTCAGGGATCTGGCTGGCCCGAAACAGGCCCAGGGTGCCGAACTTCACATTGGGCTTGCAGTCCTCCAGGGGATAGCGCTCTGTCAGGGCGTAGCCCATGGACATGACCACGCCGCCCTCGATCTGGCCCTCCACCGACAGGGGGTTCACCGCCTTGCCCACGTCGTGGGCGGCGACGATCTGCTTCAGCTTCCCGTCCTCGTCCAGGACGCACACCTGGGTGGCGTAGCCGTAGGCGATATGGCTGACGGGGTTGGGCACGTCGGCCCCCAGGGGGTCCGTTTTGCCCAGGTACTCGCCATAAAACTCCCGGCCGTTCAAGGAGCTAAGGCCCCCCTCTTCCAGGGCTGCTTTCAATCCCTCACAGGCCCGGCGGCACGCCTCGCCGGTAAACAGGGTCTGCCGGGAGCCGGAGGTGGTGCCGGAATCCGGCGCGAAATAGGTGTTCGACCGCTCATAGACCACGTCCTCATGGGGAAGGCCTGTCTGGTCGCAGATCATCTGGGTCAGCACCGTGCCCAGGCCCTGGCCGATGCAGGAGGCCCCGGCGAAAATGTGGACCTTACCGTCCTCCACCGTCAGCCGCACCCGGCCCGTGTCCGGGATGCCCACGCCCACGCCCGCGTTCTTCATGGCACAGGCAAGGCCCGCGTATTTGGCCTTTTCGTAGTAGGGCTTCACCGCCTCCAGAGTCTCCACCAGGCCGGTGGACTCATCCACAATCTGGCCGTTTGGCAGCTCCTGGCCGGGGCGGATGGCGTTGCGGTAGCGGATCTCCCAGGGGCTGATACCCACCAGGTCCGCCATCTGGTTCAAAAGGCTCTCAATGCAAAAGCAGGTCTGGGTGACGCCAAACCCCCGGAAAGCCCCGGCGGGTGGATTGTTGGTGTACCAGGCCCAGCCGTCGATCTCGAAGTTCTGGTAGTTATAGGGCCCGGCGGCGTGGGTACAGGCCCGCTCCAGCACCGGCCCGCCCAGGGAGGCGTAGGCCCCGGTGTCCGCCACGACGCTGGCCTTCACGCCCTGGATAACGCCGTTTTCGTCACAGCCCAGGGTAAACTCCATCTCCATGGGGTGCCGCTTGGGGTGAATCAGCAGGCTCTCCGCCCGGCTGAGCTTCACCTTCACCGGGCGCTTCGTCAGATAGGCAACCAACGCGGCGTGGTGCTGGACCGTCACGTCCTCCTTGCCGCCGAAGCCGCCGCCCACCAGGCAGTTTTGAACCTTCACCTTTTCCGCCGGGAGGCCAAGCATCCCCATGGTCTCATGCTGGGTGTCGTAGGTTCCCTGGTCCGTGGAGAGGACCACGACCCCGTCCCCGTCGGGATAGGCCACGGCACACTCCGGCTCCAAGAAGGCGTGCTCCGTCCAGGGGGTGGAGAATTTCTCCGTCAGCACATGCTTGCTCTTGGCGATGGCGGCCGCCGGGTCTCCCCGCTGGATGTGCTTGTGGGCCAGCAGATTCCCCTCCCGGTGGACCAGGGGGGCGTTCTCCGCCATGGCCTCCTGGGGACTCCGCGCCATGGGCAGCTCCTCGTAGTCCACCTTGACCAGAGCCTTGGCCTTCGCCAGGGTCTCCTGGTCCTCGGCGGCCACGATGCAGACGGCGTCGCCTAAATAGTGGGTGATATCCCCCACGGCGATCATGGTGTCCCAGTCCTTTTTCAAGTGCCCCACCTTGTTGCTCCCGGGGATGTCGGCGGCGGTGAAAACCCCCGCCACGCCGGGCAGGGCCTTGGCCTCTTCCGTATGAATCGCCAGCACCCGGGCCCTGGGGTACTGAGAGCGGACGGCGGAGGCGTAAAGCATGCCGTCCATGTAAATATCGTCAGGGTACACCCCCGTGCCGGTGACCTTTTCCTCCACGTCCACCCGGGGCACCCGGGCCCCCAAGGACCAATCGGAGGGGATCTCCGGCACCTCTCCGGCCCGGAGCAGCTCCGCCGCCAGCAGGATGGCGTCGATGATCTTCACATAGCCGGTACACCGGCAGATGTTGTTGCGGATGGCGAAGGCCGCCTCCTCCCGGGCGGGGTTTGGATTCCCGTCCAGAAGGGCCTTGGCGCACATCACCATGCCCGGGATGCAGAAGCCGCACTGAACCGCCCCGGCCTGACCGAAGGCGTATGTATAAACCTGTTTTTCAAAGTCCGTCAGGCCCTCCACGGTGAGGACGCTCTTCCCCTCCAGCTTGTCCGTCTGGGGAATGCACGCCCGGGTGGGCTTGCCGTCGATCAGCACCGTGCAGGTGCCGCAGGCCCCTTCGCTGCATCCGTCCTTCACGGAGGTCAGCCCCAAATCGTCCCGCAGGAAGCGGATCAGCTTCTGGTTTTTCTCCACGGTGACTAGTTTGCCGTTTACGGTAAATGCCGCCATAAAAAACTCCTTGCTTCCGTGCCCGACCCCGGTCCCACGGCTATGTCGTATTCGGAAAGGTTGACCTTTCCGTTATTGTCTATTATACATGAAGGTCAACCCATAATCAAGGGCACTTTTGTCATTTCGTTATTCTATGTTTAGTCTAACGGCGCTAATTCCCAGCCCACCGCCAGGGCCCCCTTTCGGACGCTGACGCGGGCCGATGGCTCCAGAATGTGATTGCTGACCCCCAGGGGAAACTCCGGGGTCAGGACGGCGTCTTTCAAGGGGTACTGGAAGCCCTCCTCGTCCACGCCCTCCGCCCGGTCCCCCAGGCAGAAGGCGGAGAACAGGCCCCACTCCACCGTTTTCCGAATGACCAGCGCCTCGTCCTCCAGAACGGTCCAGACGAAATCGTCGTCATACAGGAAGCCTCTGGCCCCCCTCCGGCGGAGGAACAGCAAAGACTGGAGATTTGCCAGCGTATGATCCAGCCGCTTGCCGCCGGTGCCGCCGTAAATATAAAAAATATCGCACATTTGTTCCAGTCCGACCTTAAGTGCGGCCAGAGTGTCCGTGTCGTCCTTCTCCACCGGCAAGCGGCGGACTTGGGCAAAATTTGCCGGTGGCTCCATAGAGTCAAAGTCCCCTAGAAGAAGGTCCGGCTGGAGCCCTTCTTTCAGACAGATTTCATAGCCCGCATCGGCGGCGATGACAAAATCGCCGGGGCCGGGCCGCTCCCGCAGACCGTAAAAGCTCCCGGCGGCGAAGATGAAACAGCGCTTCATGGCAGGTTCTCCTTTGCATCGTGATTCGGCCCCTTGATTATACCAGCTTTATCCGGCAAAGGCCAGTCCTTCAGTGGGGCTCCTTCAGCGCATGCTCAATGTCCAGGACGATACTGCTCATTTTCACATCCAGCGCAAGGCTGATCCGGTACAGCGTTTCCAGGGTGGGCTTTCGCCCGCCCCGCTCAATGGCGCTGAGGTGGGTTCTGCCGATGTCCGCCAGGCCGCTCAGCACCTCCTGGGTCACGCCCTTTCGAAGCCGGTAGGCGGCAATTACCTCGCCCACCACCACGGGATCCAGGCGCATCTCGCTCATGTTCATCACCTCTCAAAAAGTGTATCCGAAAAAAAGCGGCGCATCGAACGCATATGTTGACATTTGAATACTTATGTGTTACTATTTCCCATAGGAACGCACGATATTTACAACAGAGAAAACAGGAGGCGGGGATGGCTGCCATAATCTCCGGGGCGGCGCTGCTCTGGCTTGCCGGGACGGCGGGCCGGTGGCGCTGTTTTCAAAAGATGGGCTGTCAGGGCTGGGAAGCGGCGATTCCGTTTTACCGGACATGGCTGTTGTTCCATGAGCTCTACGGCAGCGGCCGGAGGGCCCTCCGGCTGCTCCTGCCCTTTTATGATGTCTATGTCCTCCTTAGGCTGGGCATGGACCTAGCTTTCGCCTTCAACCGAAGCGCGAGATTTGGCCTGGGACTGGCGTTGCTCCCTTCCTTCTTTTTCCCCCTCCTGGGCTTTGGAAGCGCCGTCTATCTGGACGGCTCCCTGTTGGTGAAATAAGGTCTATAAATTCCAAAGCGGCGCGGTAAAAAACCGTGCCGTTTTTTTGTTTCCCCCTTGACAAGAACGATTGTTCGAGTTAAAATAATACTCGAACAAATTTTCTATATCGGAGGGATTCCTTATGACTGGCTGGACTTTCTTTTTTACGGTTCTGGGCGTTGCCATTCTCACCGCTCAGCTATTCCGTCTCATCGATCTGATCGAACGGCCCGCCCAGCACACCCATAAGGCCGTCTGTCTCCCGGAGGCCTGGAACGTGCGGCTGTGGGAGACCCTGCGTGAAAAGCCATGGATGTCCTGGAGAAGCTGACCGTCCTCACCGACGCCGCCAAGTATGACGCCGCCTGTACCTCCAGCGGCGGGACCCGGACCGCGAAAAAGGGGTATATCGGCAACACCTCCACCGCCTCGGCGGGCTGCTGCCACACCTTCTCCGCCGACGGGCGCTGCGTCACGCTGCTGAAGGTGCTGCTGACCAACCGCTGCGTGTACGACTGCAAATACTGCGTCAACCGCCGGAGCAACGACACCCGGCGGGCGGCCTTTACCCCGGAGGAGCTGGCGGACCTCACCATCCAGTTCTACCGCCGGAATTATATCGAGGGGCTCTTTCTCTCCTCCGGGGTCTTCCGCAGCCCGGACTACACCACGGAGCTGATGATCCGCTGCCTGGCCCTCCTTCGGGAGCGGTACCGCTTCAACGGCTATATCCACGCCAAGGCCATTCCCGGCACGGCGCCGGAGCTGGTAGAACGGCTGGGCTTTCTGGCGGACCGGCTCAGCGTGAACATTGAGCTGCCCTCGGAGGCGGGGCTGAACTCCTTGGCCCCGGACAAGACAAAGGGGGCCATCCTGGCCCCCATGCGGCAGATTCAGACCCGGAACCGGCAGAGCCGGGAAGAGCTGGTAAAGTACCGGCACGCCCCCCGCTTCGCCCCCGCCGGGCAGAGCACCCAGCTCATCGTTGGGGCCACCCGGGACACGGATTTCCACATCCTTCGGCTGACTCAGGGGCTCTATGACCGCTACGGTCTAAAACGTGTGTTCTATTCCGCCTACGTCCCCGTGGTGGAGCACGCCCTCCTCCCCGCCAAGGACGTGAAGCCGCCTCTTCTGCGGGAGCACCGGCTCTATCAGGCGGACTGGCTTCTGCGGTTCTATGGCTTCCGGGCGGAGGAGCTGCTGGACGAGGGAACCCAGGACTTCGACACCCGGGTGGACCCCAAGTGCAGCTGGGCCCTGGCCCACTTGGACTTCTTCCCGGTGGAGGTCAACACCGCCGCCTATGAGACCCTGCTGCGGATTCCCGGCGTGGGGGTCACCTCCGCCCGGCGGATTCTCAGCGCCCGGCGGGTAGGGCCCCTCCACATCGACAATCTGAAAAAGCTGGGCGTGGTCATGAAGCGGGCCCAGTACTTCCTCACCGCCTCCGGCAAAATGGCGGAGGGACTGCGCTTTACGCCGGACAGCGTTCTCCGGGGGCTCATCGCCGCCGAGCGGCCCCTGCTGCCCCAGCAGGAGGCGGCGCAGTTGTCCCTCTTCGACCCGGCGGAGACGGCGTGACGGCGCACCCGGAGGTGTTCCATGGACGTGATCTACCATTACGACGGCAGCTTCGAGGGCTTCCTCTCCTGCGTCTTCGACAGCTACGCCCATAAGGAAATCCCCGCCGGATTCTGCTCCGGCGAGGATGGTGTTTTCAGCTTATTCAATTCCCGGACGGTACTCACGGACCCGGACCACGCCGCCCGGGTGCTGCAAAAGGTCGCCGCCCTGTCCCCGGAGGCCGCCGTCCTGCTGCGGCGGGGCTTCCTCACCTGCCTGCCGGAAAAGGAGCCGCATTTGTTCCAGGTGGTCGCCAAGCTGCTCCGGGAGGGTCCCGGCTTCCTCCGCAACCGCTCCGACGAGACCTTGTACCCGGTCATCCGGGCCGTCCAGCACCTGAACGGGGAGGTCCATCTTTTAAAGGGCTTCGTCCGCTTTTCGGACCTGGGGGGCGTGCTGGGAGGCGAGATCGAGCCGAAAAACCGGGTGCTCCCCGTGCTGGGCGGGCACTTTTCCGCCCGGTTTCACAACGAGCGCTTTTTCCTCTACGACCGCACCCACAAAGAGGCCCTGTTCCATGTTCCCGGCCAGTCGGTCATCCGGCCCCTGGCGGATTTCCAGATGGCCCCGCCGGATAAAACGGAAGCCCGCTACCGCCTCCTGTGGAAGCGGTTCTACGACACCATCGCCATCAAGGAGCGGGAGAATCCCCGCCTCCGCATGAGCAACATGCCCAAGCGCTACTGGGGCACCATGACGGAGTTCCAGGGGGAGGAGCACTTTATTCCTCGAACGTCTCCCGGAGCCGTTTCAGGCCCCGGCGCTCCAGCCGGGATATCTGCACCTGGGACACCCCCACCACCCGGGCCGTCTGCTCCTGGGTCAGGCCCTTGAAATAGCGGAGGAGAATCGTCATCCGCTCCTTTTCCGGCAGGCGGTCGATGGCCTCCCGGAGGGCGATGCGCTCCACCAGCCCCTCCTCCGGGGCCTCGGTGCCCAGGGACCCCTCCAGGGTCAGCCCGTCCGCCGTCTCCTGCTGAAGGGACTCCGGCGCGTCGGTGGCCAGGTCCGTCCGGGCGATCTCCTCCGGCGTCAGGCCGGTTGCCTCCGACAGCTCCGACAGGGCCGGCTCCCGGCCCAGCTGGTGGCGGAGACGTTCCCGGGCGGCGTAGAGGGTCTGGGCCTGTTCCCGGATGCTCCGCCCCACCTTCACGGCTCCGTCGTCCCGCAGGAAGCGGCGGATCTCCCCCGCGATTTTCGGCACGGCGTAGGTGGAAAAGCAGGTGCCGTAATCGAAGTCAAAGCCCTGGACCGCCTTCAAAAACCCCAGGCAGCCCAGTTGATATAAATCGTCCGGCTCCACGCCCCGGCCGTAGTACCGCCGGACCACGCTCCAGATCAGGCCGTTGTTCTCAATGACCGCCTGTTCACAGGCGTCCCGGTCCCCCTGCTGGGCCGCCCGGAGGAGCTCCAGCGCGGCGCTCATTTCTTCACGCGGGGGGCCAGCTTTTTCCGCATCACCACCGTGGTCCCCTTGTTCACGGCGGACCGCACCGTCACCTTATCCATGAAGCTCTCCATGATGGTAAAGCCCATGCCGCTGCGCTCCTCCCCTCCGGTGGTAAACATGGGCTGGCGGGCCTTGTCCACATCGGGGATGCCCCGGCCGTGGTCCTTTACCGTCAGCTCCAGCACGTTCCCCGCCAGTACCCGCAGCTTCAGCGTCACGCCGCCGATGGCGTCCGGGTAGCCGTGGACGATGGCGTTGGTCACCGCCTCGCTGACGGCGGTTTTGATGTCCTCCAGCTCATTGAGGGTAGGGTCCATCTGGGCGGCGAAGCAGGCTGCGGCGGAGCGGGCGAAGCTCTCGTTCCGGCTCTGGCTGGGAAAGTCCATCGTGACCTCATTGATTGCCTTGGTCCTCATGTATGTAAAACCTCCTTATTTGATCGTCACCAACCGGTTCACCCCGGCGGCCTCCAGCACCCGCCGGGCCTGGGGCGGCACGCCCCGCACCAGCAGCCCCCCGTCCAGAAGCTGCATCTTCTGCCGGGCCCGGAGAATTACCGCGATGCCGGAGCTGTCCATAAAGGTCACTCCCGACATATCCAGCACCAGCTTCCGGGGCAGGGCCGCGTCCAGGGCCTCCTCCATCTCCCGGAGGGCGGTCCGGGCCCCGTGGTGGTCCAGCTCCCCGCTGAGCTCCAGCAGCAGGTTCCGGTCCGCGCTCTTTGCCAGGATTTCCATAGCGTTCCCCTCTTTTGTCAAAAATATACCTAATTCGCCATTTTTTGCCCCGGCCCCGGATGGGCCGGGCTTTTCAAATTTGATGATAGCACGTCCCGCTCCGGCTTTCTGTCGAAATCCATAAGAAAACTCTGGAAATTTCGGCAAAAAGCGGAAATATTTTCTTTGCTCTTGAACCATCAGCGCCCGTTGTCCTTGGACGGCGGGCGTTTCCATTTTGTAACCAATTTGAGGTTGACAAATGTCTACCTTTCTGTTACGCTTTAGGTAGACAGACGTATACCTGACCAAGGGAGGTGTTTCCATGAAAATTGAACTTTCCAACAGCGAGTGGAAGCTGATGCGCCGCCTGTGGGACCGGGCTCCCAGCACCATCACAGAGCTGACGGCGGCTCTCCGGGAGGAGACCGGCTGGAGCAAAAACACGGTGATCACCATGCTTTCCCGGCTGGAGGCCAAGGGGGCCGTCCGCCACGAGGAGGGCGGAAAGGCCAAGCGCTACTACCCCGCCCTCCGGCGGGGGGACGCCGCTAGGGACGAGACGGAGAGCTTCCTCTCCAAGGTCTACGGCGGCAGCCTGGGGCTGATGATGAGCGCCATGGTGGAGAGCCGCCGGCTGTCCGAATCGGACATCGCGGAGCTGTCCGCCATCCTGGATAAGGCGGGAGGTGAGGATAAATGAAGGAAATCCTGCTGACCTCCTCGGCGCTGATTCTGGCGCTGCTGGCCCTCCGGCGGCTGTTTCGGAAGGTCCTCTCCCGCCGGGCCCAGTACGCCCTCTGGGGGTTGGTGCTGCTACGGCTGCTGGTGCCGGTGAACCTCCCGGCGGCGGGCTTCAGCCTGCTGACGGCGGCGAAGCCCGCGGCGGACCGGGTAGAGGCCCTGTACATCGCACCGGACTCCGTAACACCCCGGAGGACAGACGGCGGCTATCTTTACGGAGCGCACAACGCTCCGCCGGTGGCCGTCGGCCCCGCCACGCCGGACAGCACCTACGCTTTTGACTACCAGGATGCCATGGGAAACCCGGCGGAAGGCGTTGGGACCTATCAGCGGCAGATTGCCCTGTCGGACCTGCTGCTCCCTATCTGGTACGCCGGCTGTGCCGTCATGACCTGCTGGCTGGTCCTCTCCAATCTTCTCTTCTGGCGAAAGCTCCGCAGGGCCCGGAGGCCCTATCCCGTGGAGGGCTCCCCCCGCCGGGTCTATCTGGTGGAGGAGGGCCTCCCCTCCCCCTGCCTCTTCGGGCTGTTCCGCCCCGCCATTTACCTGACCCCCGCCGCTCTCCAAAGCCCGGACCGCCTCCGGCACGTCCTGGCCCACGAGGAAACCCACGCCCGGCACCTGGACCCCCTCTGGTCCCTGCTCCGGGCCGTGTGCCTGACCGTCTACTGGTTCGACCCCCTGGTCTGGTGGGCGGCGCTGGCCTCCCGGACGGACTGCGAGCTGGCCTGTGACGAGGGGGCCCTCCGCCGTCTCGGCGAGGCGGAGCGGGTCCCCTATGGCCGGACGCTTCTCTCCCTCATCCCCGTGCGGAAAGCCCCGGCGAATCCCCTGCTCTCCGCCACCACCATGACGGCGGGAAAGCGCCAGCTCAAGGACCGGATCACCCGCGTGGCGGAGAACCCGGTCTATCTGGGCCGGGCCCTCTTCACCGCCGTGGCCCTGGCGGCGCTGGTGTGCGCCGTCACCTTCACCGGGGCCAAAACCCCGGTCCCCGAACCGGCCCGCTTCCACGACGTGGACGAGGCCGTGTCCACTCTGGCGGAGGAGCTGGAAAACTACGGCGGACCGGAAGGCGGCATTATGTCCAAGCTGGTCGTCTACACCCCGGAGAACCCGCCAGAGTTCTTTGACCTGGAAAAAGGAGAACTCCTCCGGGTCTACTGGGGGATGTCCTACTCCCTGTCCGCCAGCCTCTCGGACCCCATGGGCTGGCTCTGCTCCCTCTACCGGCTGGATTTGGAGACGGACACCCTGGACCGAAGCATGGAGATTCTAGGCGGTGACGGACAATATCACTACGGCCTGATCCACCCCGACCGTGCCCCGGAGGTGAAGCGGAGCGAGACCACCGGCATGTCCCTGATGAATCAGGTAATCGACCGTGTCCGGGAGACGGTCCTTTCCTGCGAGAGCCTGAAACCGGCGGACCGCCCCGACTGGAACGCCGCCGTCGCCATCTCTCTGGACGGCCTGGAGCCCTATGAGCCCCAAGAGGCGGAGGCGCTTCCCTTCCCCTATGGCTCCCCGAAGATGCTGGGGGGCCTGGAGGACCCGGACCACGTCCTGGGAGACTACGGGCTGATGTTCTTTGAAGGCGGGGACTCCGCCATGGGCGGCGAGGTCTTCGCCGGGGTCCAGCACTGGGCCAGGAGCTCCTGGCCCACGCCCTTCTGGTCCTTCCGCCCCGGCGCGGGCGGGAACTACAGCGCCTCCCTCTTCCGCAATCTCCTGGGCCACGACGGCTTCTGCATCACCTACAACGCCAACGACGGACCCCGGACCCTGACACACGAGTACTATTATTTAAATGACGAGGGCTGGCCCGTCCTCCTGGCCCGGATGGAGGACTATCCCCAGCGCATGGACCTGGACGGAGACGGCGTGGACGAGTTGGTTTCCAATGACATGTACGCCGACCACTTTTACTTCCGCCGGGACGGGAAGTACTGCAAGGCGGACCTGCGGCCCCTGCTGTGGACCGTCTGGCCCACAGGTACGGCCTTCTGGTTCGACGGCTGGGACCCCGCCACACGCTCCATGCCCTTCCGGGCTAGCGACTGGCTCCGCGCGTCGGAACCTCCGGTTCTGTCCTACCAATACCGGACGCTGTACTTCGACGGGGAGAGCCTTCTGGTCTACAACGACCAGCGGCATTTCACGGACCACATGATCGGGTGGTTCGACGAGGAGTTCACCGTCAAGGACGCCGCCCTGACAGCGGTGGAGGAGCGGTTCCACGCCTCCCGCCTGGACGGCGTTTTCTGCGACGACTGGCGGATCACCAATATCGGCGAAAGCCACGGGCTGGAGGTGGACGGGAAGTTCTATGTCTTCAAGCAGGTCTCCTACGAGTTCCACACGCCGGAGCTCCAGGACGCCCCGGCGCTGGGCGAGGGGGTACAGGACCACTGGGCCGCCCCCTCCTCCCAGGACCTCTGGCTGATGTTCTATGTTCCCTCCTGGCACTCCGGGGACGCGGTTTCGTACGCGGACTTCGTGTATCTCCACAGCTTCCAGCATGAGGGCAGGTTCACCCTCTCTGAAGAGTTTGTCCGCCAAAAGCTCCGGGATATCCCCGCCCTGGACACCATTTACCTGGGCACCGCCACCCTAAAAGCGGAAACCTCCGTCATCTCCGCCGCCGGCCTTGCCCAGGCGGTGATGGACCATCTTATGGAGGCAGATACCATTAACATGACCCTGCTGGCCTCCGAAGGGGGCGGGCGATACGATGTGGCCCCCCAGGCCCTGTCGGACTGGAGCGGGGAATTTACAGACAAGTATCTCTGGAGCTATGCCGAAGACCCCGGCAGCATGCCCGCCGGGTCCCTGCTGATGATGAGCGGGAACTTGAGCCTCCGCTTCTGGCCGGAGAGCGATTTGGTCCTGCTCCACACCTGGGACAGGGACGTCTGGCTCCGGGCGGAGCCCGCACCCGGAACGCCGTCCATTTTCTATCTGGCGCAGTCCTGGTACGAGATCGCGGAGGGCCAGAGTATCCCCATCCAGGAGACGCTGGATGAGATGTTATCTGATGGCGCTGCGCTCTTTTCCCTCTTCACCCAAGGGGAGGAAAACGTGAAGACCCGCACGGTGAATGCCGACCAGCTTGACCATGCAGCAGCCTTTACGGAAAACTATGAATGGGCTCTGGCTCCGGGCTATTACTCCCGTTCCCCCGATGATCTGGAGCTGTCCTCCTCGGACCGCCGGCAAAGTTTCACTTTCAACCCTCACAATACGCTTGTAGGGCTCCGGCAGAACAACCAAACCTTCTGGTTCCGGGTCCAGCCCAAAGTGGAAGGCCCTTCCATCTATGACTTCGTGTATGAATGGTATGAAGCGGCGGACTGAACTGTAAAAAAGACGGCGGCGGGAATGTTCCCGCCGCCGCCTCTTATTCCCCCATCACCTGAAACACGATGTCCCGGACCCTATTCCGGGTATCGCACTCCACCAGGGTCAGGTTCTGCCAGGGCCCCACGGTGATCTTCCCGTCCACAAAGGGCACGGTGATGAAGGGGGACAGCAGAGCCGCCTTGATATGGGAGGAGCCGTTGTTGTCGTGCCAGGTCTCGTGGTGCCAATAGGGCACCACGTGCCCCTTCTCGTCCAGGTAGGGGGAAAACACGTCCAGCGCCGCCTTCAAATCGTGGTTTACCATCCCCGGCTCAAACTCCAGGGTGGTCAGCCCCGCCACGCCCCCGGTGGTGAAGCCCGTCACCGTCCCGGCGGAGATGCCGTGCCGCTCACACGCCGCCGACACCGCGTGCTGGAAATCCTCCGTCACGTCAATCATGCCCATGTGGGCTTTGGTCTGATAGGTTTTCTTCTCCGTATAGACTGCCATGGTTTGGCCTCCTTGTTCGTTTTCCGTATTGTATCACGGTTCGGCCTGTGATACAATCCATGTTGTATTAATCCAAAAAGGAGGGCTATCCATGCGCGCCGCGCTGATTCAAATGCCCGTCACGGCGGACAAATCGGAAAATTTGGAAACCGCCTGCCTCCGCCTCCGGGAGGCCAAGGCCCGGGGGGCGGACATCGCCGTCCTACCGGAGATGTTCTGCTGTCCCTATGACAACGCCTGCTTCCGCTCCTACGGAGAACCGGAGGGCGGAGAAGTTCAGCGGGCCCTGTCCGCCCTGGCGGCGGAGCTGGCGCTGTACGTGGTGGGCGGCTCCCTGCCGGAGCTGGAGGGGGACCGGGTTTATAACACCAGCTTCGTCTACGGGCGGAAGGGGGAGCTTCTGGCAAAGCACCGGAAGGCCCACCTTTTCGACATCGACGTGGAGGGAGGCCAGCGCTTCCGGGAGTCCGACGTCCTTTCCCCGGGAAATGCCGTCACCACCTTCGAGACGGAGTTCGGCGCCATGGGCCTTTGCGTCTGCTTCGACTTCCGGTTTGAGGAGCTGGCCCGGTGCATGTGCCTCCGGGGGGCCAGGTGCATCTTTGTCCCCGCCGCCTTCAATATGACCACCGGCCCCGCCCACTGGGAGCTCCTTTTCCGCCAGCGGGCGGTGGACAACCAGTGCTTTACGGTAGGGGTCTCCCCCGCCCGGGACGAGACGGCCTCTTATGTGGCCTACGGGCATTCCATCGCCGTGGACCCCTGGGGCAGCATTCTCTGCCAGGCCGGGTCCGGGGAGGCCACGCTGTACGCCGACCTGAACCTCCGCCGGGTGGAGTCCGTCCGCCGCCAGCTCCCCATTCTCTCCGCCCGGCGGACGGACCTCTACGAGGCGGGGGAGCGGTGAGGGGGGAAACCTTTGCCGCCTTCCGGGAGATTGTCCGCCGGATTCCCGCCGGGAAGGTGGCTACCTATGGGCAGATTGCCCATCTGGCGGGGAGGCCCCGCTGTGCCCGGGCGGTGGGCCGCGCCATGGCGGGCTGTCAGGACCCCTCCGTCCCCTGCCACCGGGTGTTTCATCTCAAAGTTAATGAAACAGCCCACGGCGGGCGGCGGCATCCTCGGT
>CAQXTN010000016.1:0-37357 GCA_948916585.1 uncultured Oscillibacter sp.
CCGTTCCCACAGCCCCCCATTCCAAAGCCGCCAAAGCTCCCGTTTCCACAGTTCATTGCGCCACGCCTCCTTTCCTTCCCTCCCAGTATATACAACAGGGCCGTCCATGGTGTAAAAAACGCCGCCCCAAAAATGGGGGCGGCGTTTTCTCACTTTTTTTCCTGCCAATCCCGAAGAGGCTTCAACTCCTCATAGAGGCGGAGATAGCTGGCATGGCGGCTCTTTTGGATATTCCCCTGTTCCAGGGCCTCCAACACGGCGCAGCCCTTTTCACAGGTGTGGCTACACCCCACAAAGCGGCACTGGTCTAGATAAGGGGCAAACTCCAGGAAGGTCTCCGGCAGGCGGCGTTTCAGCTCCAAGTCCAGCTCCTCCGCGTCAAAGGAGGAAAAACCGGGGGTGTCCACTACCTCCGCCCCGAAGGAGAGGCGGTGCAGCTCCACGTGGCGGGTAGTGTGCCGCCCCCGGCCCAAGGCCGTGCTGACCTCTCCCACCTGGAGGTGGAAATCCGGGTCCAGTGCGTTTAGAATACTGGATTTTCCTACGCCGGAGTTACCTGTAAAGGCTGATAGCTTTCCGGTTATCAATGCCTTTAACGCCTCCATTCCCTCCCCGGTTTCCGCACTGACCCGCAGCGTTGGAAAGCCAGAGACACGGTAAATGTGGTACAGAGCGTCCGCTGGGTCCAAGTCGCACTTGTTCAGCACCACCGCTACGGCGCAGTCTTTCAGCGCCGCAATGGAGGCTACCCGGTCGATGAGGAAAGGATCCGTCTTGGGAATAGCGGCGGAGGCGATGACCACTAGTTGGTCGATATTGGCCACGGCAGGCCGGGAGAAAGCGTTTCGCCGGGGCAGAATCTTCTCCACAAAGCCCTCATTGCTGCCCAACTCCCGAAGCTCCACCCGGTCCCCTACCAAGGGGGAAATCCTCTCTTTGCGAAATTTCCCCCTGGCCCGGCATTGCAGGACCGTCTCGCCGGTATCCACATAATAGAAGCCGCTGAGGGCCTTTTGAATCCGTCCCGTCATACTATTCAAATGTTATTTCCTGGGTCTGATCCTGGGCAAGCACAGTGTCAAAATAAACCTTGATGGTCTGCGTGCCGGAGCCGGTGAGGGTCACACTGGCTGTCATATCAGAGCAAGCTACCCGTTCGGCATACTGAGGATTTTCTTCATCGCCCACGTAAACCTCTACCAGGACTGTTGAACCTCCATCCTGGGGCAGCGGAATCCCGATGGTTATTTCTTTGACAGTGATTCCCCTGCTGACTTTGAATTGAATGGTGTCCCACTCGGTAACCGTCGTATTGGGTTCCAGGCTCTGCCAGATGACGCTGTTGGGCTCGGCTTCGCTCTCCACATACTCGATGTCGGCATTGGTACAGGTCAAATACCAAGTATCTGTCAGAGACCGCAGCACTGCGTCGATCTGCTGATTCATGAAAGAGGGGACGGTTACCTGCTTTTTCTCCGGTCCCTTGCTGACGATTAAACGAATGATGTCGCCGTCTTTTAGCTCTTCGTGCTCGGCGGGCTCACTGCGGATGATATAGCCCTCGGTGATCTCGTCGTTAAACTCCATCTCCGCCTCGTCGGCCAGAATCTCCAGGTTGTATTTCTCCTTCAGGCTTTTCAGCAGTACCTTGGCCTGGGCCACAGTTTTATTGGTCACATCCAGCATTTCGCCGGTGTCCTTCCCGGCGCTGACCCAAACCTCAATGGTCAAATTTTCGCCCTTACGGTGGCTCCCCTCTGTGGGATTCTGCCGAACAATGACTCCTTCCGGGTAGTCGTCGTTAAACTCGCTGCCCTTCTCCACCAGTGTGAAGATATCCTTCACCCCAGCCAGATTGGCGGCCTGCTCCGGAGAATAGCCCAGTACGGGAGGCACCACAAAGGTCTGGGGCTCCTGGGCCTGTTGTCCAATGGACTCGGAGACCATCTTAAACAGCACCACCGCCAGAGCCAGGGCCAGCACGATGGCCACGCCTACCAGCACCTTCACCCCAGCGCCGCCGCCTCTCCGGGGCGGCTCATAGTCGTCGTCATAATCTCGGAAGCGCTCCCGGACCCGCTCCGGCTCCCGTTCCCGGCTCTTGGCCGCAGGATGAAGCGTCCGGTCATAGGTACGGATGGGCTGGGTGGGTTCTGCTGGCTCCTCCGGACGGAGGTCCATCATGGTGAAGTCCAGGTTGATGTTGGGGTTTTTCCGGAAATCCTCCAGGTCGGCGATCATGGTGTCAGCAGAGGCGTAGCGGCGGCTAAGGTCCGGGGTCATGGCCTTCATGCAGATCAGCTCCAGCTGGGCCGGGATTTCCGCATTCAGTTCCCGAGGGGCCAGAGGCACGGCGCTGAGATGCTGGATGGCTACGGACACAGCGGAATCCCCCTCAAAGGGCAGCCGCCCGGTGAGCATTTCATACATGACCACGCCGGAAGAATAGATGTCGCTGCGGGCGTCAGTCCGCTCCCCTCTCGCCTGTTCCGGCGAAATGTAGTGAACGGAGCCCAGGGCCTCCTGGGTCAGGGTTTGGGCGGAGTTTTCCAGGCAGGCGATGCCGAAATCAGCTACCTTCACGCTGCCGTCCCGAAGGACCATCACGTTTTGGGGCTTGATGTCCCGATGGACGATGCCCCGGCTGTGGGCATGGCTGAGGCCTCGCATAATCTGGGTGATGAAGTGCAGCGACTCCCGCCAATTCAGCTGACCCCGCTTCTCCATGTACTGCTTTAGTGTGATGCCGTCGATAAGCTCCATGACGATATATTCCGTGTCCCCCCCCCGGCTCACGTCGTAGACCGACACGATATTGGGATGAGACAGCTGGGCCACGGCCTGGGACTCGGCGTTGAACCGGCGGCGGAAATCCTCGTCCTGGGCCAGGTCCGGTTTCAGGACCTTCACCGCCACCAGACGGTTTAGGCGCTGGTCCCTAGTCTTGTAAACCACCGCCATGCCCCCGGTGCCGATGCGCTCCAGTATCTCATAGCGGTTATCCAGTGTTTTTCCAATGTACGGATCCATGCGGCTCCTCCTTCCTTAGAGTTTCTTCGCCAGGACAACGGTCACGTTGTCCGACGCGCCCCGGCTCTTGGAGATGGCCAGCAGGCGTTCCATGCAGGTGTTTGTGTCGCTGTGGAGAACCTCCCGCATAATCTCCTCGTCCGTCACGGTGTTCACCAGCCCATCCGTGCACAGCAGGAGAAACTCCCCCGGCAGCAGCTGGCAGGTGTAGCAGTCGCACTCCGGGTCCACGTCCGGGCCCAGGGCCCGGGTGATAAGGTTCCGGTTTGGATGGCGGCGGGCCTCCTCAGCGGTGATGTCTCCCCGCTCCAGCATATGCTCCACCAGAGAGTGGTCCCGGGTAACCTGGTGAATACGCTCTTTGTTGATATGGTAGGCCCGGCTGTCCCCCACGTTGGCGATGACCACGCCGCCGTCAAAGGAAACGGCGGAGACCAGGGTGGTTCCCATGTTGTGGTATTCCTCCGAGGTCCGGGCGGCCGCCCGCACGGCGCGGTTGGCCAGGGCCACCGCTACCACGGAGACCTCTCGTAGACGGTCCGGCTTTGCCTCCGGGGAGAGGCGCTTTTCCATCTCCGCGGAAAAGGTGTCCACGGCAATGCGGCTGGCCAACTGCCCTCCGGCGGCTCCGCCCATTCCGTCGCAAACCACACAGATCGTGTGTCCAAAGGCCGTTTTCACCGCATAGGCGTCCTGATTCTCTTTGCGGACGAGGCCGGTGTCGGTCATGCTCCATAGGTTCATCATTGGGAATCCTCCCCTTTCTCTGCCTTTCTGCGGAGCTGTCCGCAGGCGGCGTCTATATCTCCACCCAGGCTTCGCCGCACAGTGGCGGTGAGGCCGTGAGATTCCAGACGTTTTTGAAACGCCGCCGTCCGACGGGAGGGCCGGAAGGGGCTTTCCGCCACGTCGTTCAGCGGAATCAGATTTACATGGCCGGGCATCCCCCGCAGCCGCTTGGCGATGAGGTCCGCCTGCCAGTCCTGGTCGTTTACGCCGTCGATCATGGCATACTCAAAGGAAATCCGCCGCCCGGTCTTTTCAAAATAGTTGTGACAGGCGGCAAACAGCTCCTCCACGTCATAGGCCCGGTTGACGGGCATGAGCCTAGCCCGGGTTTCCCGGTCCGGCGCGTGGAGGGATACGGATAAGGTCAATTGCAAACCCAGCTCAGCCAGGCGGCGGATGCCGGGCAGGACGCCGCAGGTGGACAGGGAGATGTGCCGCATCCCAATGTTCATCCCGTCAGAGCTGTTGACAATCTCCAGGAATTTCAGCACGGCGTCCAGGTTGTCCATCGGTTCGCCAATACCCATCAGCACGATGTTGGAGATCGGAGCCCCGGAGTCCTTCCCGGTAAATACCACCTGATCCAGCAGCTCCCCTGGGGTCAGGTCCCGGACCTTTCCCGCGATGGTGGACGCACAGAAGGCGCAGCCCATCCGGCAGCCCACTTGAGAGGAGATGCAGACGGTATTCCCATGGTGATAGCGCATCAGCACGGACTCAATGCAGTTGCCGTCCGCCAGCTCCCAGAGGTATTTAATGGTACCATCCTTAGCGGAAACCTGTTTCCGGGCCACCATTGGAACGCTTAGGACACAAGTTTCCGTCAGACGCTCCCGCAGAGCGCAGGGCAGATTGGACATCTCGTCAAAGGAGGCCACACCCCGGCTCAGCCAGGAGAAAACCTGCTTTCCCCGGAAGGAGGGCTCCCCCAGTCTCTGGAGAAAGTCACGCAGCTCCGGGAGGGTCATAGATTTGATATCGGTCATGGTTCGCCTCAAACGCGCCGCGTCATGCGGCAGATGTAAAAGCCGTCGGTGCCGTGGAGGTGGGGCCAGAGGGTCAGTTGCCCCTCAGCTTGTCCAATGGGTCCCGGCAGGTGAAACCTTTCCCGGGAAAACTCCGGGTTGGAGCCCAGAAACGCGTCCGTCACTTCCTCGTTCTCCTCCGGCAGGATGGTACAGGTGGAATACAGCAGTGTTCCGCCGGGGCGGACGTAACAGGCGGCGTTCTCCAGAATGGCACTTTGAATCACCGGCAGGGTAAAGAGATCATCCGCCCTTTTCCGCCGGATATCCGGCTTCTTGCGGAGGATGCCCAGGCCGGAGCATGGGGCGTCCACCAGTACCAGGTCAAAGCCGTCCCGCCACTCTTCCCGGAAAATCCGCCCGTCGGCGGCCTCCGTGCGGATGAAGGTCAGGCCCAGCCGGGCCGCCCCCTCCCGGACGCGCTTCAGCTTATTCTCGTGGAGATCGCAGGAGATAATTTCTCCCCGGTCCTCCATAGCAATGGCGGCGGCAAAGGATTTTCCGCCGGGGGCGGCGCACACGTCCAGTACTCGGCCTTTGGGCCCCGCCGCCAGCACCGCCAGCCGGGCCGCCGGGTCTTGAATGTAAATCATGCCGTCCCGGAACGCCTGGAGACGCTCCAGGTCCCCCGTGCCTTGCAGCAGCAGACAGTCCGGAAGCCACGGGTGCGGCTCCGCCCGGACGCCCTCGGCCTCTAAGGCACGTACCGCTTCCTCCGTGGAACAGCGGCGGGTGTTAACCTGGGCGGCGGCGGGAGGCTGGCGGTTACTGTTGATTAAAAACGCCTCCGCTCCCTCCCGGCCCAGCAAGGCCAACAGCCGCTTCACCAGCCATTTCGGGTGGCTGTAACGGATGGAAAGGTATTTGGCCTCATCCCGATCCGGAATGGCGGGCAGAGCCTCCTTCTCCCGGCAGAGCCGCCGGAGGACGGCGTTGACCAAGCCCGCCGCCGCTCCCCTTCCCGCGCCCTTGGCCAGCTCCACCGACGTGTGAACGGCGGCGTTGTCCGGCACCCGGTCCAGAAAGAGAATCTGATAGGCCCCGATCCGCAGAATATCCGCCAGGGGCGGCTGGAGGTGGTCCAGCTTCTGGGAGCAGAAGCCGGAGAGGTAAAAGTCCAGCAGCGTCTCGTTCTGGATGACGCCGTAGACAATCCGGCCGCACAGCCCCGCGTCGGCGGGCGAAAGCCCCTTTAGATGCGATCCCAGCGCCGCATCCGCCCAGGCCCCCCGCACGCGGCAGGCGGTCAGGACGGCCAGCGCTTCCCCACGGGCGCTCATCCCCGGCCTCCGCCCCGGCGGCCGTCACGCCCGCCGTTCCGGCCCAGGAAGATGAGCACATACCGCAGCAGCTGCAATGCGGACATCAGCAACGCCGCCACATAGGTCAGCGCCGCCGCCCGGAGGACCTTCCGGGCCCCGGTCAGCTCCTCATGGTCCAGCAAATTCCGGCCCTCAATGGTCTCCAAAGCCCGGCGGGAGGCGTTGAACTCCACCGGCAGGGTCACCAGCTGGAAAAACGTCGTCAGGGAAAACAGCAGGATTCCCACCAAAAACAGGCTTTGGCTGTAGAACAGCAGCCCGATGAGCAGCAGAATCATGGAACAGCGGGAGCCCAGATTCGTCACAGGCACAATGGCGCTTCGCAGACGAACCGGAGCGTAGCCCACGGCGTACTGGACGGCGTGGCCCGCCTCGTGGGCCGCCACACCCACCGCCGCCACGGTGGCGGTGGAGTAGACGGCTTGGGAGAGATAGATGGTATTGTCCCGGGGATCGTAGTGGTCCGTCAGCTTGCCCCAGGTGGAGGTGATGGTTACATCGTAAACCCCGTTAGCCCGGAGCACCGCCTCCGCCGCCTGGGCGCCGGTGAGGCGGCGGCGGTTGGAGACCCGGCTGTACTTATCGAAGTTGCCGCTGACCTGGACCTGGGCCCAGAGGGACAGGATCATCACTGGGATCAGCAGAAGGAAATAGATGTTGTTGGCAAGGAAATTTCCATAGCCACCATAATAATAAGGCATAAGCACCCTCGAATTTTAGCGTTGAATGGGATGTCCCAATAAATAAGCCCCGGCGGACATGCGCTTGCCGCCTTTGGCCTGGAGCTCCGTCACCCGGAGGATCTTTCCGTCGCCGCAGGCGAGGTCGATCCCCTGCTTCCCCGCCGCCGTCACCGTGCCGGGGCGGGCCGAAGTTTTCTCTCCGGTTTCCCGCACGGCGTAGAGCTTCATCTCCTCGCCGCTGATGACGTCCGTCGCCGCGCAGGGCCAGGGAATCAGGCCCCGGACCTGACAGCTGATTTCATGGGCGGAGCGGGTCCAGTCCACAGGGGACAGCTCCTTCCCCAGCATGGGGGCGTAGGTGTGTTTTTCGTGGTTCTGGGGAATACGCGCGGCAGTCCCATCCGCAAGAGCTTTGACGGTCTCCGAAAGGGCCTCCGCCCCTAGCTCCGCCAGGCGCTGGGTAAGCGTCTGGGCGTCCTCCGTCTCGCCGATGGAGGTGGACTTTTGCAGGATGACGTCCCCCGCGTCCAACTCCTTGGCCATATACATGATGGAGACGCCGGTCTCCGCCTCCCCGTTCAGCACCGCCCAGTTGATGGGCGCCGCCCCCCGGTACTTGGGCAGCAGGGACGAGTGGACGTTGATGGAGCCCAGGGGCGGCACGTTCAAAATGTCCTCCGGCAGCAGCTTTCCATAAGCCGCCACCACAATCAGCTCCGGTTTCAGGGAGCGCACCAACTCCAAGCTCTCGGAATTCCGCAGGGTTGCAGGTTGGTAAACCGCCAAATTCTTTGTGGTGGCATATTCCTTTACAGGCGTTGGCGCAAGCTTATGTCCCCGGTTTTTCGGTTTGTCCGGCTGGGTCAGAACGCCGCAAATCTCGTGTCCGTCCTCCACTAGGCGTCGAAGGGAGGACACGGCGAAGTCCGGCGTGCCCATGAAAAGAACGCGCATCAGCCCGCCCCCTCTTCCTGATTGAAATACTCCTCCACTTCCTCGTCCGTCAGGAAGCGTTCAATGTGCTCCGTATACAGGTGGCCGTCCAGGTGCTCCAGCTCATGGCAGAAGCAGCGGGCTGTCAATCCCTCACCTTCTACCTCAAACCAATTTCCATCCCGGTCCTGGGCTCGAACGCGGACATAGCTGGGCCGGGTCACCAGCCCCCACTTTCCGGGAACGCTGAGGCAGCCCTCCGGGCCGGTTTGCTCTCCACTCTGGGCGACAATGGCGGGATTGATCAGCTCGATATACTCCTCCGTGTCATCATCCATCACCACACAGGCCCGGCGGAGAATGCCCACCTGGGGAGCCGCCAATCCCGCACCTCCCGCCTCGGAAAGGGTATCCAGCAAGTCGTCCATCAGCGCGTGCAGACGACGGTTGAAATCCGTCACCGGGCGGCAGACCTTATTTAAGCAGTCCTCACCCTGTACCACGATTTTGCGCAATGCCATTCCTTGAACCTCCTACTCCGCGGCGTTGCACTCCGCGAATAGATTAAATCCCCGGTTCGCTCCATTTCCGGCGAAGGCCCGCAGCAGCCCGCCGATTTCCTCCCGGGTCTCTTTGTTATTTTTCCCTACCAGAAGAATTCGGTAGCGATAGCGGTTGTTTACCTTTAAAACCGGGGCCGGAGCGGGGCCTAAAACCTCGCTGTCCCCGAAGTGTCCCCGCAATGCGTCCCGCACACCGATGGCCGCCCGAAGCACCGCCCCCTCCTCCGCCCCGGAGACAGTGAGGGTGAACAGGTCCGCGAAGGGCGGCAGGCGGCGGAGCCGGCGCATACGGATTTCGCTCTCATAAAATCGCGCATAGTCCTGCCGGGCGGCGCATTGTATCACGTCGTTCCCCGGCGTGTAGGTCTGAATGATGGCCCGGCCGGATTTGCCACCCCGGCCTGCCCGGCCCACTACCTGGGTCAAGAGGCTGAAGGTCCGTTCCGCCGCCCGGTAATTCTCCAAATACAGCGAGAGATCGGCGGCCAGGACCCCCACTAGGGTCACGTTCTCAAAATCCAGCCCCTTGGCCACCATCTGCGTACCCAGTAGGATCGGAATGTGCTCCTTCTCAAAGCGCCGCAGCAGCTTTTCATGACCTTCCGCCGTGGTGTCCGCGTCCATCCGCAGCAACTTCACACCGGGAAACAGAGCCGTTAGCTCCTCCTCTACTTTCTGGGTGCCCGCTCCTACCCGCTTCATGATGCCGCCGCAAGCCGGACAAGCCTCGAAACTTCGCTGGGAGTGACCGCAGTGGTGGCACATCAGCCGCCCATTGGCGGAGTGATAGGTTAGCGGGGCGCTGCACCGGGGACACTCCGGCACGTGGCCACACTCCCCGCAAAGCAACATCCGACTGCTGCCCCGGCGGTTTAAAAAGAGGATGCTCTGCTCTCCTCTTTCCAGGTTTTGTTCCAGCTCCCGCCGGAGGTCCGCCCCGATGAGGCCGGAATTCCCGGCCTTGATCTCCTGACGAAGATCGGCGATGAGAACCTGAGGCAGATTCTGTTCGTTGTACCGGCGGCGAAGCGTCGCTTTATGGTACCGTCCTTCCTCCGCCGCCCAGGCCGTTTCCACAGAGGGCGTGGCGGAGCCCAGGACCAGCAGGGCCTTATCCCGGGCACAGAGGTATTTAGCCACGTCCCGGGTGTGATACCGGGGCGGATTTTCCGAAAGATAGCTACCTTCTTGCTCCTCATCCAGGATGATGATACCAAGATTTCGCAGGGGGGCAAAAATGGCGGAACGGGTGCCCAGCACCACCTTGACCTCTCCCCGGCGGATGCGCTTCCACTGGTCGTAGCGCTCCGTCATGCGGAGGCCGCTGTGGAGCATCGCCACATCCTCCCCAAAATAGGAGGAGAATTTCCCCATCATCTGGGGAGTTAACACAATTTCCGGCACCAGGACAATGGCGGTTCTTCCTTTGGACAGTATCTCCTGGACTAGCCGCAAATAGACCTGGGTTTTTCCGCTGCCCGTCACGCCCTGGAGCAGCGCACCGGAGGCCCGACCCGCCTCCGCTAATTTCCAAAGCCCGTCAAACGCCGTTTGCTGTTCCTCGTTCAGCACAATGGGCGGCCCCGGCTCTATGCTTTCCGGCAGGGAGAGCCGCAGTTCTTCCATCTCGGAAAAGGCCAGCAATCCCGCCTTTTCCATCCCCCGGAGCATCCTGGTGGAAGCGCCGGTGAAGTAGGTAATATCCGCGCAGGCAGTCCGCCCGTTGGCGGCCAACAGCTTCACCACCTCGTAACGGGCGGGAGAGGAACGCCGCTTTGCCTCCGTCAGGGCCAGGGCCTCCTCAGCGCTGAGGGCCAACTCCGCCATCCGCCGGGTTTTGTCCCCCACCTTCTGCTTCACCGCCGTCTCGTGCCAGACGACGCCCGCCTTTTCCAGAGCCCGGAGGGCCAGAAGGGCACCGTCGCCATGGGCATCCCGCAAAACCTCCAGCCCGGCAGAGCCGCCGGAGGACTCCAGCGTCTCCAGGACCTCGATTCCATGGCGGATGCCCCCGGCGGCGGACCGGGCCGTCTCGGGGTCCAGCTCGGCCTGAAGCCGCCAGATCTCCTGGAGGCGGTACCACAGCCCGGCGGGCAGAATGGTCCGCACCGCCTCGGGCATGGTGCAGAAATACCGCTGCCGCATCCAGAGAGCCAGGGCCAGCCCGTCGCTGTCCAGCACCGGCTCCCGGTCCAGAACGGCGGAAAGAGCTTTCAGCCCCCGAGCCTTCTTACCCTCGCCCCGGGCCAGGATCATGCCCTCCGACAGTCGGTTTCCCCGCCCAAAGGGCACGGTTACCCGGACGCCGGGAAGCGCCAGTTCTTCCAGCTCTGCCGGGACCAAGTAGTCATAGGGCTTGTCAATGTGATAGGGCGCGGCGCTGACCGCCACTTTTACGATGGAACCGGTCTCCATTCCGGGGCGTTACGCCTCTTCGGAGGCAACGTCCTCCCCAGCGGCGGTAAGCTTGCCGTCGGCTACCTCGTGAATGGCCAGGGTTACGGGCTTCTCGTCCAGGTGCTCGCCGTTGGCCTCGGCCTCCTCGGCAATCTGGCGGGCTCGGCGGGCCACCACGTTCACCAGCATATAGCGGTTGGGAATATAGGAATTGAGCTTGCTCATGGCGGGATACAGCATCATGGTAAATCGACTTCCTTTCAAACTTCTCTGACTTCAATCTATGGCCATCAGCTTCCGCTGATGATTTCCATACGCTCCATGGAACGGCAGTGTTCCGCCGTCATAATGGCGTCCAGCTCCATGGCGGCGTTTTCGATGGTGTCGTTAATGACAAAATAGTGGTAGGCTCCGGCGGTCCGGCACTCCACCTTGGCCCGTAGCAGTCGCTTTTCGATTTTTTCTGGGCTGTCGGTTCCCCGGAGGGTCAGGCGGCGGGCCAGCTCCTCCCAGCTGGGGGGAGCTATGAAGATCAAAACGGCCTCCGGCCGCTTGTGGGCAATTTGCAAGGCACCCTGAACGTCAATTTCCAAAATTACGTCCCGGCCCGCCTCCATGGCTTCGTCCACAAAGCGCTTGGGCGTGCCGTAGAAGTTGCCCACATACTCGGCGTACTCCAAAAAGGCGTCCTGCGCCATCCATTCATGGAAGGTGTCCACATCCAAGAAGTGGTAGTGAACGCCGTTTTCCTCCCCGGTCCGAGGCGGACGGGTGGTGGCGGAGACGGAGACGTACACGTCCTTCCGCTTCTCCAGCAATACCTTTAATACGCTGCCCTTCCCCACGCCGGAGGGACCGGACACGATAAACGTCTTTCCCTTTTTCATACTTCCTCCTCTTCCCCCGCGCCGAATTTTTCCGGCGGCAGGGCCGATAAAATCACATGGTCGCTGTCCATGATGAAGATGGACGCGGTTTTTCTCCCATAGGTGGCGTCAATGAGCATTCCCCGCTCCCGGCTCTCCTGGGTCATACGGCGGATAGGGGCGGAGTCGGGACCCACAATGGCCACCACCCGCTCCCGGGAAACCATGCTTCCAAAACCGATGTTAATAAACTCCATGCCTTACTCCACATTCTGCACCTGTTCACGCATCTTCTCCACCTCGGCCTTCATGTTCACCACGACCTGGGCGATGGATACGTCGCCGCATTTGGACCCGATGGTATTGGACTCCCGATTGACCTCTTGGATGAGGAAGTCCATTTTCCGTCCCATGGGCTCCGTGGCCTCCAGCATGGTCCGCAACTGGGCCACATGGCTCCGCAGGCGGACGGTTTCCTCGTCCACCGCCACCTTGTCGGCGTAGATGGCCGCCTCGGTGAGGATGCGCTGGGGATCGATGGTTACGCTTTGCAGAGCCTCCTGCATCCGGGCGGTAAGCTTGGAGTGGTACTCCGCCACGGTCTCCGGGGAGCGGGCCTCCACCTGGGCGGTGCAGCTTTCAATGGTGGTAAGCCGGTTTCCAATGTCCTCCGCCAGCCGGGCCCCCTCCACGCCCCGCATCTCGTTGAAGGCGGCCAGGGCCGTGTCCAGCACGGCGCAGAGGTCGGCGCTGACGGCCTCCAGGTCCTCGTCCGCCTTGGTGACGGAGAGTACGTCCGGAAACCGGGCCAGCACCTCCGGCGTCACATTGTAGGACGTAGAACCACAGACCTCCGCCAGCTCATTCAAAGCGGCGACGTACTGGCCCGCCAGCTCCCGATTGACGGCCACCTTGGTCACGTCGGCAGCGGAGGCGTCCACAGTGACAAACACGTCCACCTTTCCTCGGGAGACCGCCTTCTGGACCCGCGCTTTCAGCGCATCCTCAGCAAAGATATACAGTCGGGGCATTTTCACCGTGCAGTCCAGGTAGCGGTTGTTGACCGCTCGGACCTCCACGGTGATATCCCGACTGTTTCGCGTCTCTCTGGCCCGGCCATAGCCGGTCATGCTTTTGATCATGATGGTCTCCCCTTATAATTCAGATAAAGCAACAGTATCCACCGTTGCACAGAGTATAGGCGCAGCACAGGGTCAAACAGGGATTCCCGGCGCACAGGGTCCCGAAGGGCTCTCCCCCGGGGCGGTAAACATTTCCGTTTTGCATCAGATTCAACGCCCGCCGGTACTCCAGGTTATTAGGCTCTATCTGACAGGCGGTCTCATAATACCGCAATGCCTCGTCCATCCAGCCCCGGCGGTAGCACACCGCGCCTTTAAGGAAGTTCCACTCCGCGCCGTGGTCGCTGACGTTGTTTAAAAGCGCTTCCGCCCGGGCGATATCGCCCGCCTGAATGGCGGCCCGGACCTGTTGGAGAACGGAAGAACCACCGGAACCGTAAGACTGCTGCCAGCCCCCGGCATAGGAAGACCCGGGACCGCCAGCCCTTCCCCCACCGCCGCCGCGCCGTTTGTTGATTTCCTCGTAAGCGGCGTTGATGTCCTTCATTTTCTCCTGGGCCAGGTCGGCCAGGGGATTGTCATGATAGTTGTCCGGGTGGTATTTTCTCGCCAGCTCCCGATAGGCCCGTTTGACCTCCTCGTCGGTGGCGCTCTCCGAAATACCAAGTACCTGATAGGGATCGTTCATGTGTTTTTCTCCTGTGCTTCTCTCTTGTTTCCTCCGCCTCCGCGGAAGGTCCCCTCCAGAACCGCCTTTCCCACGCGGAAAAAGCCGGTGTATAGGGTGGTTTCCAAAACCGGCGTCCAGACGCCGAAGTCCCACAGCTCAAAAGCGGTAGCCATCATATGAATAGAATGGTCCAGAGTAGCGGCAAAGCTCTCCCGGGCTTCCTCTGTCCAGACGCCGTTCGTCAGCCCATAGCGCAGAGCCACCGGATTGTAATTCCCGGAAGCGGCGTCCTTCCGCAAATCGTCCGCCGCGTCCACCAGATAGACCCAACGGCCCAGGTGATAGAAAAGCTGCTCCAGCACCCGCCGCCGCACCGGCTCGTCCACCGCCTGGGCAGCTCCTTGCAACAGCACGGCAAACGTATCCGCCGCCCGGTCCATGGAGTGGCAGTTTTCCCGCTCCAGCTCCGACAGCAGACGGAGCTGGCGACGGGTGGAGACGTCAAAGTCCGGCCGGGCCTCAGCCGCTTTCCGATAGGCCCGCTCCAAAACGGCGGAAACTCCCCGGTATTTCAGACCGTGGAGCCGGTCGTGATCCTCCACACCGTCTCGGGACTGCCAATAGGCCAAAATCACGCTCTCGTCCGCCGCTAGGGCCAGCGCCTCTGTGCTCTCCAGCCGGTCTCTTCCGTGTACGGGATGGGCGGCGCAGCGGCCATGATGAATGGGGCCCTCCTCCTTTTCAGAGAGAAGGATCGCCAAAAAGGTAAAGTCATAGTTCAGAATAAACCGGGCCGCCGTTCCGTAGCGCTCCCCCAGCGTATGGCAAAGACCGCAGTAGACCCGGCCGAAGCGCCTTCGCTCCTCTTCCGGCAAGTCCTGGGGCGGTCTGACGTAGCCGAACATCAGAACAGCCGGACGATGGTAAAGGACAGCCCGCCTCCGGCCCGGAGGCGGCGGTCATAACCGACAGCCCCCAGAATACCCAGGAGGAAACCCACTCCGGCGGCGGTATACTGGACCGCCACGCTGGCCGCCGCAGCCAGGGCTGCGAAGTAGCCCAGGAAGAACAGCGCTACCGGAATCAGGTAGACCAAGGCCACAATGCGGAGCATTTTCTTGGTACTGCTCTCCACCACCACCTTCTGTCCTGGGATTGCGCCGATGGGGTTCAATGCCCGGGCGTGGACTGCCGCGCCGGTGACGCCGCAGCCGGCGCACTCCTCGCAGTCATGGCCGCAGGCGGACTTCCGGGGGACGGAAATCTCCGCGTGACTGGAGTCCAGGATTCGTTCAACTGTTGCAATTTGTGTCATGTTTTCCTCCAAGTATGGGGTTTATCCGCCGGTTTCCTCCCCGGTCGGTTCATCTTCCGAGGGCGGGTCCGCCGCTTCCTCCGGAGGCGGCTCCTCACCGCCCTCCCGGATGGTCACCTGAATCTGGTACAGGCCGCTGATGCCCACGTCGCCTTTGTTCACCGTCACTTCCGCGGGAACGGTATAGGTGCCGGAGGCGGCGGAGTAATCGTCCAGGTCCACCGTTACGGCAATGTCCTCTCCCGTAAGGGCGGACACGTCCGCCTCCGTGCCGAAAACCTTTACCGCCAGACTGCCGGTCAGCGCCTCCACCCGCTTCCCCTCCGGCAGGTTCAGCCAGGAAATGTTCTCCGTGGAGACCGTGGCGCTGGTCATGTCCTTGAAGCGGATGCGCAGGGCGGCTCGGGTCACGCCGCTGACATTGGTACAGCCGTCAGGCAGGATAATCATATAATTGGTAGTGGTGTAGTTCTCAGAGGCCGTGGTGCCAAGCTCTCTCAGATCATATTTGCCCAACTCCAGAGTCTCCACGTTTTTCAGCATGGTCGCGTCTCCAGAGACAGCGATGGTCTGGGGCTCGATGAAATATTCTGTGTTCCGGGCGCGGCATCCGGGAGCGTCCGTGAAGTTCACCACCAAGCGCAGCTCCTTGGTGACAAAGACCGGCAGCGTGGCCTTGACATTCTCCACCGAGGAGTGGATGCCCGCCTTGTCCAAAAGCTGGCCGTTTTGATCGTAGAATTGAAGCTCCAGGTCCCGAGATACCGTCTCCACCGCGCTGTTTCCAATGTCCAGCGTGACCTTGGCATAGCTGATAGGGTCGATGTCCTCCTGGAGGCCCCGGACCTCCACCTCTGGGTGGGAAAGCTCCACCTGGCCGGCGGAATAGCTCTCCGCCACGTTGCCCACCAGCTCACAGCTGACGTCAATGGTCCGGCTGTACAGCTCGCTGATGTTTACCGTGGCCATACCAAAGCTGGCCCGTTCTCTTTGAATGGCGTTGGCGTTGTTGTTGAATTTCGGGTTCGTGTAGCTTACATTGTAGTTGACCCGCTGTTTTCCCGCGCTAGTCACATCCAAGAGGCTGGCGGTTACCCAGATTTGAGAGCGGTCCAGACTGCAAATATTCCACCGGGTGCCTTTCAGCGTCAGGTCGATGGTCAGGTCCGTCCCATCCTCCACCAGCATCAAGCCCCGATCCGTCAAGGTGCTCTCATACAAATATTCTATGGGAATGTCCAAGTACTCCTGTGTCACGGTCTGACCGCTGCTCAGGTCCACATAGAGCCAGATGCCGCAGGCCACCAGAACGGCCAGCAGCAGATAAACGACTTTGCGGCGTCCCGCCTTTTCGTTTTCCACCTTACGCACCTCCATCCTTCCTGGAGCGCAGCAGGCCCGTCAGGCTGAATTTCTGCTTGACCGTCTCGGCCTCCTCCTGCGGAAGCAATTCGTTCCGCAGGAGGTTATCCAGGGTCTCCGGCTTCAAATGCCGTTTCAGCATTCCGCCGGTAGCCACTGAAATGGAGCCGGTTTCCTCCGACACGATGACCACCACCGCGTCAGAGTTCTCGCTCATGCCGATGCCCGCCCGATGCCGCATTCCTAAGTCCCGGGAGAGGTTCACGTTCTTGCTCAGGGGGAGCATGCAGCCCGCCCCCAGCACCCGCCCGTGGCGGACGATCACCGCCCCGTCGTGCATGGGCGCTTTCACGAAGAAAATATTTTTCAAAAGCTCGCTGGACACCGACGCGTCCAGGACCGTGCCGCTGCGGACCATATCGTCCAGCAGAATCTCCCGCTCAAAGACGATCAGCGCGCCGGTGCGGGACTGGGACATTTCGGAACAGGCCAGCACGGTCTGCTCGATGGTCTGCTCCAGCACGCTGGCGTTCTCCGCCCGGGTGAAGAGGGCCAGGATGCGGCGGCTGCCCATCTCCTCCAAAATCCGGCGAATCTCCGGCTGAAAGAGGATGATCAGGGCCAGCACGCCCACCTCCACCATGCGGCTGAGCAGGTAATAGATACCGTTGAGCCCGAAAAGGTAACTCAAAAGCAGGGCCGCCAGAAACACAAACAGCCCCTTTAAAAGACTGGCAGCCTTGGTGGTCTGCACCAAGGTCAATACCTTATAGAGCGCAAACGCCATGATCACAATGTCAAAAACATCTGAAACCTCAATGGTCAGCAGATACCGGCCGATGGTGGCGAAGAGCTCCGTCAGCGTCACATTCATTTTTCCTCGTCATCCCTTTCCTCTGCGCCGCCGGGAGAGCGGCTGTTCCTCCTGAGAGAAACGTCAGGTCATGAATACTTTAGATTATATAGAATCCGGCGGTAAAAAGCAAGGTAAACCAAGGGAAAATTACCGGAAAATTCACGGTCTGTTCAGAAAGCCCGGCCCAGAAGTCCCTGAACCGCCCGGAGCAGCCGGGCTACCTCCTCCGGCGTGTTGAAATCGGAGAAGCTGATGCGGACAGTGCCGGTATCCAGCGTCCCCACCGTGCGGTGGGCATAAGGAGCGCAGTGAATGCCCGCGCGGACGGCGATTCCACGCTCCGCCAGGGCGGAGCCCATGTTCTCCACATCCACACCCTCCGCTGTTAAGGAAAGGACCCCCGTCTGGTTCCGGAGACCCGGGGACACAAAGAGCCGCAGACCCGGCAGGGTTTCCAGTCCCTGAACGGTCATCTGGGTCAGGTGCTTTTCGTGGGCCAGGATTTTTTCCAATCCTCCCCGACGGACATACCGGATGCCGGCCAGCAAGCCCGCGATGCCCGGCATGTTGAGGGTTCCCGCCTCCAGCCGGTCCGGCAGAAAGTCCGGCATCCGCTGCTGGATGGACTGGCTGCCGGTGCCCCCTTCCAGCAAAGGCCGGGTAAGCACGTCCTCCCGGCAGAGCAGCGCGCCGGTGCCCTGGGGGCCATAAAGTCCCTTATGTCCCGGCATGGCCACGAAAGCTGCCCCCAATGCTTCCATGTCCAGAGGCAGGACCCCGGCAGACTGAGAGGCGTCGACAATGAAGGGAACGCCCCGGCTGCGGCAGATGGCGGCAATCTCCTCCACCGGCTGAATAAAGCCGAAAACATTGGATACATGGCTGCACACCACGGCGGCGGTACCGGGAACAACGAGACGGTCAAAAGCGTCTGTCACGGCTTTCGAATCAAAAAGCGGCGCGGCGGCCACGGCAATCTTTGCCCCCAGAGCCTCCAGAGGCCGGGTGACGGCATTGTGCTCATAGCCGGAGACCACCGCCCGCCCCCCCGGCGGAACCAGACTCTTGATGGCAATATTTAGGGCATGGGTGGCGTTGAGGGTGAACACCACCTGCTCTGGGTTTCTCAGGCCAAACATCTCCGCCAGCTCCGAACGGCACTGAAAGGCCGTGTCGGCTGCCCGGGCGGCGGCGGGATAGCCTCCCCGCCCCGGGGAACTCATGGAAGCCAGGGCCTCCCACATGGCGGCGGCGACAGAAGCGGGTTTTTGGAAGCTAGTGGCGGCGCTGTCAAAATAAATCATGCCTCCACCTCCTGGTACAGGCCTTTTTGAAAGATAAATATTTGAACGGGGTCCAAGCCGTCCCTGTGGAGGGCGGTCAGGGCCTCCGGCAGATCGGAAACCGCTACGCGCACGGCGTAGGCGCAGCCCTTATCCGTCAGGTCTCTGGGAGGCCGGAAGATATGGCAGCGAATGCCCGCCCGGCCCAGGGATTTCTGCATCCGCTGGGCGTAGGTTACGGAGCGGGCCAGGATGATATAGTGCTCCACAAAACACTCCTCCTTTCTCTCCTATACTATGGGGCTGGGAGCGAAAGGTGCCAAAGCACAAAAACGCCCCGCCAGTAAGCGGAGCGCAAAAGGCTATCTGGAGTATATAAGTCTGGCTAAGGAATGGTCCCGCAGACAAACCTGCCGGACATTCCGCAAGGTGTCGTCCTCAAACGCAAGGTTCTATTGATCCTGACAATAGCCACCTTGGACCAGCCCGCTGAATAGGGTGATATACAACGTATCGTCCTCAATTTCCCAAGCGGCCCGACGGACCGTCTCGGCACTTTTTCTCTCCTGGCTTGCTGTCATGGAGAAATGGTTACTTTCTCCACCAGCACCACGGCATGAGACGCCATGCCGGAACCGTCCCCGGTAAATCCCAGGCCCTCCTCGGTGGTGGCCTTGACGTTGACCTGTTCCGCCTCAATTCCCAAGGAAGAGGCAATATTCTCCGCCATTTGAACCTTATAAGGGGCCACCTTTGGCGCTTGAGCCAGCAGTACCGCGTCAATGTTCACCACGGCAAAGCCCTTCTCCTCCAAAAGACGGCCCACTGCTTCCAGCAGCTTCAAGCTGGAAATGCCCTTATAGGCCGGGTCCGTATCCGGAAATAGCTTTCCAATATCCCCCAGCCGGGCGGCCCCTGCCAGGGCATCCATAACGGCGTGGACCAGCACGTCCGCGTCGGAGTGGCCCAAAAGGCCCTTGTCCCAGGGAATTTCCACACCGCCCAAAATCAGCTTCCGCTCCGGGACCAGGCGGTGAACATCATAGCCATGGCCAATCCGCAGATTTGTCATCGCCCTTCCTCCCGTGCCTTCACAATAGCCTCCGCCAGAATCAGGTCCATCGGCGTGGTGATTTTTAGGTTTTCCTCCTCGCCCTCCACCAGAAATACGACCTTTCCCAGCCGCTCCACAGCGGAGGCATCGTCGGTGACAGGGGCCTCCTGCTCCAGCGCGGACTGGAGCGCCGCCTTCAACAAGCTGGCCTCAAAGACCTGGGGGGTCTGAACCGCTCGGAGCCATTCCCGGTCCAAGGTCTCCTCCACCCCGCCGTCCTTCCGGACGGCCTTTACCGTGTCCTTTACCTTCACGGCAGGAGCGGCGGCGGAACAGCGGGCGGCGGCGGAAACCACCCGGTCAACGAGCTCCGGCGTCACCAGGGGACGGGCGCCGTCCTGCACCGCCAGCAGCTCCATCTCCGGCGATGCCTCCAGCGCCGCCAGCAACACAGAATGAACCCGGTTCTCCCCGCCCCGGATCACCTTTTTGCATTTCGTAAGTCCGTAAGTGCGGCAAAGCTGGGAAATCTCCAGGATATCCTCCTCCCTGGCGGCGACGACGATTTCGTCCACACTCCCGGACACTTGAAGCGCCGCCAGGGTCCGCGCCAGCACCGGTACGCCCTCCAAAGGCTGGAGCAGCTTGTTTACGCCGCCCATTCGGGTGGAGCTGCCCGCCGCCGCTACCAGAGCGGCGCAACGGGGTTTTCGGGCCTCCCGCGCTTTTTTGAAAAACGGCAGCATCGCCACCATCCTCTCCGCCCCGACGGGCCTTAGTGCGCAACCGGCGTTTTCTGCATGACCGCATGATCCAACCGCGCCTCCGCATCCTGGTAGGCGCAACCCTCCACCAGCGCGATTTCCGAAAGGATGATCTGCTTCGCGCTGTGGAGCATTTTTCGTTCCCCTGTAGAGAGCCCCCGGCGGGAGTCCCGCCGCATCAGGCCCTTCACCACTCGTGCCACCTCATTGAGGTTTCCGCTTTTGAGCCGGATGAGATTTTCTTGATAACGTTTGTTCCAATTGGCGCTGGACTCCACCTCCAAAGCGGGAATACCGGCGAAAAACGCCTCCGCCTCCGCCTCCGAGATGATAGACCGGATGCCGATGGCCTGGCAGTTGGCAGTGGGAATCTTCAAAATCAAGCCCCCTACGGGCATTTTGAAAACGTAGTATTCCTTTACCTTGCCCGCCACCTTTTCCTGAACAACGTCATCGATGACACCTGCCCCGTGCATGGGATGCACGATCAGGTCCCCGATTTGAAACATGGACACCCCTTTCTCTGCCGCGGCCTCTGCCGCTGTGTTGTCTGCCTCTTGATACGCCTGATTCCATGCTGGTTCGAATTCCATGCCGATTTTCCGATTCCGTGCGAAAGACTACCCTGGGTAGGGACTGCTGTCCAACAAAAGCGAAGGCAAACACCACACAGCAGAGGCCCCGCAGAGAGCGGGCGGCTCAGCGCTTGTTGGAACGCCGCCAGATGTGCATTTTCTCCGCCTCGGCGATGAGCTCCTCCCGGAACTGGGGATGGGCCAAACCAATCAGGCCCTCCGCCCGTTCCCAGGTGGACTTGCCCTTGACGTTGAACTTGCCGTACTCCGTCACAATCCAGTGGAGGTTTGTGCGGGTGGCGGTAACCACAGAGCCCTCTACCAAGGTGGACCGGATGCGGGATTTCAACTGGCCAGACTTCTTATCCATAAAGGACGAGGAGCAGCAGATGAAGCTCTTGCCGCCCTTGGCCAGATACGCGCCCATAACAAAGTCCTGCTGCCCGCCAGCGCCGGAGATGTGGTTGATGCCGGAGGACTCAGAGGACACCTGTCCGTAGAGGTCAATGTCTACCGCGCCGTTGATGGAGGTAAATTTGTCGATCTGGGAAACCCGGGCAATGTCGTTGACATAGCTCACCGGGGCCGCCATACACTCGGGATTGTTGTTGAGGAAATCATAGAGCTTCTGGGTTCCGGCGGCGAAGGCATAGGTCTGCCGGCCCCGGTCAAAGGGCTTGCGGGCGCCGGTAATGCGGCCCGCCATGGACATGTCTACAAAGGCGTCCACGTACATTTCCGTATGGACACCCAAGTCCTTCAGATCGGACTCGGCGATCATCTTGCCGATGGCACTGGGCATGGAGCCGATGCCCAGCTGGAGGCACGCGCCGTCCTCAATTTCCGGCACCACGAGATTGGCCACCGCCAAATCCACCTCGGAGGCCTCGGAGGCCCCGCCCAGGATTTCCATGGGGGGATTCTCCCCCTCCACAACCATGGCCACGTCGCTGATATGTACGCAGTTTTCAAAGCCCCCCAGGCAGACGGGCATATTTTTGTTAACCTCGACAATGACGGTTTTGGCGCAGTCGCACACCGCTTTCAGGTGGGACCCTCCGGGGCCGAAGTTGAACCAGCCGTGCTCGTCCATGGGAGCCACCTGAAACATCGCCACATCCAGGGTCTTGATGCAGTCCCGGTAATAGCCCGGGAGCTCGGAATAACGCAGGGGGATATAATAGGCAAAGCCCTCCTTGATGGCCTTCCGTTCAATGCCGCTCATGTGCCAGGAGTTCCAAGCGAAATGCTCCGCAGCGTCCGGCACATCGAAAATGGCGGGACGGCGGGTCAGGATGCCGCCTCGGATATTTACATCCTTCAATTCCCCCATCCGGGCGGCCAGGGCCTTGTCCAGGGCGTTGGGAGAGCAGACCGTCCAGCCATAATCCAGCCAGTCGCCGGACTTCACGACCTTGACGGCCTCACCGGCGCTGGTCAGCTTCTGACGGTATTCCTCCTGATAGCTCATAGTCAATTCCTCCATATGTTTTCATTTTCCGTCTCTTCGCAAACTGCGAAGGGTAAATTTCTGCGGTAAGACATTCCTAGTTTATAGTATAACATCTCTGGGAAAATATTGCAACGTCAAAACGTGAAAAAAATAACATGTTTTTTCAAAAAAAGCGGCAGGCACAAGGGCCTGCCGCTTGCTTTTGCAGGGTTTGCGGAGACTTACTCCTCCACCTCGTCCACCATAGGCTCCTCCACGGAGGGAGCCAGCAGGGCACGAATGGACAGGGAAATCTTCTTCCGCTCCTCGTCCACGGCGGTGATCTTGGCGTCCACCATCTGGCCCTCGGACAGCACGTCCTCCGGCTTCTCGATGCGGCGGTCGGCAATCTGGGAAATGTGAATCAGGCCGTCCACGCCGGGAACCACCTCGGCAAAGGCGCCGAAGCTCATCAGCTTGACCACCCGGACGGAGGCCACGTCGCCCACGGCGTACTTGTCCATGAACACCTGCCAGGGGTCCACGTTGTGATCCTTCACGCCCAGGGAAATCTTCCGCTTCTCGGGATCGAAGGAGATCACATAAACCTCCATGGTGTCGCCCACCTTGCACACCTCGGAGGGCGTCTTGATGCGGCTCCAGCTCAGCTCCGAGATATGTACCATGCCGTCCACGCCGCCGATGTCGACGAACACGCCATAGCTGGTCATGGATTTTACGGTTCCGGTGTAGCGCTTGCCCACCTCGATGTTGGCCCAAATCTCTTCCTGGGCGGCCCGGCGGGCCTCATCGGAGACGGAACGGATGGAGCCCACCACCCGGCGGCGGGCCCGGTTCACCTCGGTGACCCGGAGCTGGACCTTCTGTCCCTTCATGGCGGAGAGATCGGCGCCCCGGGGCTGGCCGCTCTGGGAGGCGGGAACGAACACCCGCACGCCCTTGACGGACACCACAATGCCGCCCTTGTTCTCCTCGGTGACAGTGCCTTCCATCACGGTCTTTTCTTCCACCGCCTGCTCAATGTTCTCCCAGACCTTCACGGCGTCCAGCCGCTTCTTAGAAAGCTCGGCATAACCTTCCACGTCGTTGACGCGGACAATGTAGGTTTCGATCTCGTCGCCTACCTTCACCACATCCTCCGGCTTGGCGCTGGGGTCGTCCGTCAGCTCGCTGAACTTGATATAGGCCGCCTGCTTTGCGCCTACGTCCACCTGCACCTCCGTCGGGGTAATGGCGGTGACAATGCCGGTTACCTTCTCTCCTGTATTTAAAGTTTTGAAGGACTGGTTCAGCAGTTCCTCAAAGGACTCCTCGTTGTTCTCCACCGCTTTGATTTCTTCACTCATGGCTGCATATACCTCCTTAATAATGCCCGCTGGCGTGGAAGCACCGGCCGTAAGGCCCGCAACAGAACAACCACTGAAAAAATCCGGCGGGAGCTCGTCCGCGTTTTCGATCTGGAGCACGCGGGAGCAGCTCTCCTTACAAATTTCCGTCAAATGTTTGGTGTTGGCGCTTTTACGGTCTCCTACCACGACCATGACGTCCGCTTTCGCGGCGAGAATGGCCGCTTCAGACTGACGCTTATGCGTAGCGGTACATATTGTATCAAATTTTTTTGCGTTTGTACACTCTTTTTTTACGATTTTCCAAGAAGTTTCAAAAAGTTCACGAATGCATGTGGTTTGCGCAACAACTGTCACCGGCGTCCGCCGGGCTTCCGGGACCTTTTCCAGCCATGCTTCCACAGCCTCCGGACCATTGAAAATCAGCGAATGCTTACACCAGCTGGCGATCCCCGCCACCTCCGGATGGTCCGCGTCACCAATGATGATTGGAACCCGTCCCTCTGTCTCGGCTTGGGCCACCAGGGTTTGGATGCGGCAGACATTGGGACAGGTGGCGTCCACACAGCGGACGCCACCTGCCTCTAAGCAGTCTAAAACCTGCTTTAGCTCCCCGTGAGAACGAATGACTACCACATCTCCAGACTGTAAAGCTTCTATACTTTCTACTTGCTGAATTCCAGCGGTTTTCAACTCTTTTATGACGTGCGCATTGTGAATAAGGTCTCCCAGCATCCAGCAACGGCCGGTCTGTGCCGCAGTCTTTTGGGCCAGCTCCACCGCCCGGCGGACTCCATAGCAAAATCCGGCGCTCTCCGCCAGTATCACTCGCACAGCGGCTTCCCTCCTACGGCCTGGCCGCCCAAGGCGTAGGCCGCTTCCAACAGATCGTCGGCAATCTTCTGCATTTCCTCCGAGGTGCCACGGCGGCCGGTATAGTGGGGTTCGTAGGGATCGCCAAATATAATACGGGTTTTATGGAACAGCTTTTTCTCCCCATCCACAAAGACCGGCACCAGCGTGGCTCCGGTGCGGACGCCGATCATAGCAGCTCCCGCTTTTGCCTGGGGCGGCAGGCCGTCTATGTAGCCTATACCGTTGCGGATGGTCGTTCCCTCGGGAAAAATCAGCAAATTGTCGCCCTCTTTCAAGACCTGGATGGCGGTGCGGACGGTGCTGATGTCGTTGTTTCCCCGGCTGACGGGAAAGGCCCCTACCTTTTTTAAAAGCCAGCCCAGGAGGGGATTTTGAAAAAGCTCCTCCTTGGCCATGATGTGCAGCCGATAATTGATGGGCAGCCGGAGAGCAACCAAAATGGGGTCCCAGTTGCTGGAGTGATTGGGGCAGAGCAGCACGCCGCTTCTGGGCAGCTTCTCCATACCCTCCACTGAGGTGGGGTGAAGAATCCAGGAAATGAAGCCCACAATATAATAAATAAAGACAAACAAGCGGTTGAAGGGTTTCATAAGCCCGTCCTTTCCCGAATCATTCCCAGCAGCGCTTTCAAGCTCTGCTGAAAGTCCAGTGCTGAGGTGTCCAGCAGAGCCGCTCCCTCCGCCTGTCGCAGGGGAGCCGCCTCCCGATGGGTGTCACGGAAATCCCGGTCCTCAATGTCCTGAAGAACCTCCTCAAAGGGCTGGGGGGTTCCCCGCTCCTCCAGTTCCCGGCAGCGGCGCTCCGCCCGAACCTGGGCGGAGGCGGTGAGGAAAATCTTAACCTCCGCGTCCGGCAGGACTACGGTGCCGATGTCCCGGCCATCCATGACCACATTGTTTTTTCGGGCTAGCTCCCGCTGGGTTTCCATCAAATAGGCCCGCACCACCGGCAGAGCAGAAACCGCTGAGGCGTACCGGGAAATCTCCGGCAGGCGAATCTCCTCGCTGACGTCCCGGTTATTTAGAAGCATCCGCTGCCGCCCGGCCTCATCATACCGCAGCTCCACCTGGAGCGCGGGCAGCATCGCCGCCACGGCGGTCTCATCGCCGGGGTCCACGCCCCGGTCCCTGGCGGACAACCCCACCGTCCGGTAAATGGCGCCGGTATCCACATACAAAAAGCTTAAAGCGGCGGCGGCGGCTCGGGCCAGGGTGCTTTTCCCCGCGCCGGAGGGGCCGTCGATGGCCACACGAATGGTGCTCATAGAAAACCCTCCTCTTCTGGTTCTTCCGCAGCGGCAATACCCGCGGCCCGCCCGGTGGACCAGGCAATTTGAAGATTGAAGCCGCCGGTATAGGCGTCCACATCGATAATCTCCCCGGCGAAATACAGTCCCCGGATCCGCTTCGACGCCATAGTAGCGGGATCTATTTCCTTAACATTTACGCCTCCAGAGGTGACAATCGCGTCCGTCACCGGACAGGGCCCGGCGATAATCACAGGAAAGTGCTTCAAAATTTGCAGCAGCCCCCGGCGCTGTTCCTTCGTAATGCCGTGGACCTTTTGACGGGGATCAATCTCAGAGGCTCGGATAATTTCCGGAATCAGCTTCTTGGGCAGAAGATCGTTCAGCGCGTTGCGAAAATCCTGATTGCAGTACTTCTCAAAATCCGCCAGCAGCCGCCGGTCCAGAGCCGTCTCATCCAGAGCGGGCTTTAAGTCAATCTCCAGGTGGTAGGCCCGCTCCCCGAAGCGCCGCATATGGGCGGAGGCCGACAAAATCAGAGGCCCGCTGAGACCGAAGTGGGTGAACACCAGCTCTCCGAAGTCTGTGTAAATCCTTTTGCTGTTCTCGAACACCGTCAGTCCCACGTTTCGCAGGCTGAGACCCTGGAGGGTCCTCCCCACCCCAAAGTCCCGCAGTGGCACCAGGGAGCCCCGGAGGGGCGTTACCGTGTGCCCAGCCTCCGCCGCCATGCGGTGGCCCTCGCCGGTGGAGCCGGTGGCGGGATAGGACACGCCGCCGGTCGCTAAAATTACCCTGCTCGCCGGATAATGGCCTTGTTCCCCCGCCACGCCGCAGACCGCACCGCCCTTAATTTCCAGGTTCTCCGCCCGGTCCCGGACCACCCGGACCCGCAGCTTGTTCAGCCGCCGCTCCAGGGCGGCGCTGACGTCGAAGGCCCGGTCGGAAACCGGAAACACCCGGTTTCCCCGCTCCGTTTTCAAAGGCACGCCAAGGTCCTCAAAAAAGGCCATGGTATCCTGGGCATTGAAGCGGGAGAGAGCGCTGTAAAGGAATTTTCCATTGCAGGGAATATTCGCCAGCAGCTCCTCCTGCCCCGCGTTGTTTGTCAGGTTGCACCGGCCTTTCCCAGTGATGTTCAATTTTTTTCCCAGCCGCTCATTGGGCTCCAGGAGCGTCACGGAGGCTCCCCGCTCCGCCGCTGAAATGGCGGCCATCATTCCGGCGGCCCCGCCGCCGATCACCACGATTGCCTTACTCATCGTCCATCTTTCCAAATACGCCGTACTCATTCCAAATGTTCTCCAGCTCCGCGAAGGTGGTGGAGACATCCGCGCCATAGCGGTTAGACAGAGCCACCAGCAGGGCGTTGATGAGAGACAGCGGCGCCACCATAGAATCTACAAAGGAAATCATCTCGCAGGGGGCCAGCAGCGCCGCCTGGGAGAGCTGATACACCGGGGACAGCTCGTTGTCCGTAATGGCGATGATCTCCGCTCCCCGGTCCCGAGCGAACTTCACCGTATTGATGGTGACCTTGGAATACCGGGGGAAGCTAATGGCGATCAGCACGTCCCCAGGCCCCATGCGAAGCATCTGCTCGAACATCTCCCCCGCCGCATTGGACTGAATCAAGGTCACATTCTCAGATAGAAGGTGCATATAGAAATGGAGATATCCCGCCACAAAGGAGGAGGACCGCACTCCCAGAATATAGACATGGCGGCTGGAGAGAATTTTGTCCACCACCCGGTCGAACTCGCTCCGGTTGGAATGGCTGAGCATCTGCCGCAGCTTGTCGATGTCCGACTGAATCACCGCCGGAAGCACGTCCTGAAACATATCTCCCGCCGCCTGGATGCGCTGGGTGGAAGTCAAGCGGCTGCGGATCATATCCTGTAAGGCCCGCTGCATACTGGGATAGCCGTCGTAGCCCAGCTCGGAGGCAAAGCGAACCACCGTGGACTCGCTGACTCCCGCCAGAATCCCCAGGCGGCTAGCGGTCATGAAGGCCGCCTTGTCATAGTTCTCCAAAATATAGGAGGCGATGCGCTTTTGTCCCTTGGAAAAGCCGCCCATGCCCCGCTCCAGGCAATTCAAAATATTCTTTGCCAACTTCTTCTCCCCCCGGAATGGAATTTTCCAGGAATGACGCTTCCTCAGCTCTTGCGGACCGCCAGGCTGTCTGCCAGCTCCCTCAAAAAAGCCGTATCGCCCAGCCACCGGCCGGAGTCCAGGGATTCCTTCGCCCGGAGGGTATAGTCCCGCACCAGGGTCTCGCAGGCCTCCACCCCCAGCAGATTCACATAGGTGGCCTTTTGATTCGCCGCGTCGGAGCCCACGGGCTTGCCCAGCTCCTCGGCGGTGGAAACCGCGTCCAGTATGTCGTCTCGAATCTGGAAGGCCAAGCCCAGATTCGTCGCATAATGCCAGGCGGCGTCCATGCAGCTTTCATCCACCTCCCGGCGGCCCATGGAGGCGCAGACCCCCATCATGCAGGCCGCCCGGAGCAGAGCCCCGGTCTTTTTGTTGTTGATGTCCGTCAGGTCCTCCGCCGTCCGGGGCTGGCCGTTGCCGGCAGTATCCCAATACTGCCCGCCGCACATGCCCGATTCTCCGGCGGCCTCCGCCAGAATCTTCGCCGCCAGAATCACCGCCGTCCTGCCGCCGTGCCGCCACTCTCCCTTCGCAGACAGCACTGTCTGGAAGGCCGCCGCCTGGAGAGCGTCCCCGGCCAGAATGGCCACGCCCTCGCCAAATTTCTTGTGGCTGGTGGGCATCCCCCGTCGGAGATCATCGTTGTCCATGCAGGGCAGGTCGTCGTGGATGAGAGAATAGGTGTGAAGCATTTCCACTCCACAGCCAAAGTCCAGTGCCTCTCCCAGGGTTCCCCCTGCCGCCTCGCAGAACTTCATGGTCAGAATGGGCCGGATGCGCTTGCCTCCGGCCAGGAGGCTATAGCGCATGGCCTCCTCCAGACCTCCGCTGGAGAAGAACGTCCGCAGACGGGCCTCCACCAGCTCCCGCGCTTCTTCCAATTGCTTCTGAAAATCCATGGCCTATACCTCCTCCGTCGTTTCAAAGGGCTGCTCCAACGGCGCGCCGTCGGGGCCCTTCATGAGCTTTACCACCTGCTGCTCCGCCTGGTCCAGCTGCTTCGTACAGGCGGCAATCAGCTTTGTCCCCTCCTCAAAGAGGGCCAAAGAATCCGCCAGCTGGACATCTCCCTGTTCCAGGGCGGAAACAAGCTCCTCCAGCCGGGTAATCTGCTGTTCAAAGGTCATTTTTTTCGCGGCCATGCCATTTCCTCCTTTTTACAAGGCTCCTCCACCGTGCAGAGGAAGCCCCCCTCTCCCAGGGTCACGGAAACCCGCTCCCCGGTCCGCACGTCCCGCCAGGACCGCAGAATCTCCCCGGAGGGTCCCCGAGCCATGGCGTAGCCCCGGCCCAGCACCTTCAAGGGGCTCATAGCGTCCAGGGCCGCCCCCAGCACGGAGACTCGCTGCCGCTTTCCGGCCACCAGTCCTGTGGACAGGTCCCCCAGCCGCCGCTGGACGTGGAGAAGCTCCATCCGCTTGTCCTGGACATAGGCCAGCTGGTCCCGGAGGACCCGCTTTTCCGCCAGGGCCGCCAGCCGCTGCCGGAGGGCCGTCAAACGGGCGGTCTCGCTTCGCTCCAGCCGGGAGACCGCGCCGGTCAGCCACTGCTTTAGAGCCTCCTGATCCGGCGCCACGATTTCCGCAGCGTTGGATGGGGTGGAAGCCCGGGCATCCGCCACAAAATCGGAAATTGTCACGTCGGGTTCGTGGCCCACGGCGGAGATCACCGGCAGCTCGGAGTCATAAATGGCCCGGGCCACCCGCTCGTCGTTGAAGGCCCAAAGGTCCTCCATGGACCCGCCGCCCCGGCCGGTGATAATCACGTCTCCCACCCGCCAGCGGTTGGCATAGCGGATGGCCCCGGTGATTTCCGGCGGAGCCTCGGCCCCCTGGACCCGGACGGGCAGCAGGACCACCTTTGCCAGCGGGTAACGCCGCCGCAGAATACGGATCATATCGTGGACCGCCGCCCCGGCGGAGGAGGTAACAATGGCAATCCGCTCTGGGTAGGGCGGCAGTGGCTTTTTGTGGGCGGGATCGAAGAGGCCCTCGGCGTAGAGCTTGGCTTTCAGCTGCTCGAAGGCCACCGCCAAGTCCCCCGCCCCCTCGGGGGTCAGGGAATTGCAGTAGAGCTGATAGGCCCCATCCCGGGGAAAAACGGTGATCCGTCCCTGGGCGATGACCTTCATGCCGTTTTCCGGGCGGAACCGGAGGCGGGATGCCTGGCCCCGAAACATAACACACCGCAAAGCGCCCTCCGGGTCCTTCAGGGTGAAGTAGTGGTGCCCGGAGGGATACATTTTATAATTGGAGAGCTCCCCCCGGACGTACACGTCCTGGAGCATGGGCTCCCCGTCCAGCAGGAGCTTGACCAGCTGGTTGACCTCGGCGACGCCGAAAATGTGCTGTTCCATGGGTTACCTCTCGTTGGTGCGTCCGGCCAGGTAATCCAGGCTCACACCAAAATGGTCCGCCAGGGCGCAGAGATTTTCAAATCCTGGGAGATTCTCCCCCGCTTCGAACCGCTGATACTGACGGTCGGTAATCTCGATTGCTTTTGCGGTTTCCACCTGGGTTTCCTTCTTCTCTTTTCTAAGTTCCCGCAATCTTTCCGAAAAATCCATAGCAAACTCCTTGACACGACGGATTCTGCGTGTTAAAATCATGTTGAAACCCGACGAATCCGTCGTTATAAAGAAAGGTGGTCCATATGTCAGATTTCATGCTCTGGCTCCACGCCAACTACATCCGCCCCCAAATCGACAAGGGGGAAAAAGGAGACTACGATTTCCATTTCGACCTGGTGGGCAACAGTCTGCCGCCCGCCGTCCGGACCTCCATGGAAAAATGCCTGGAATTTACCGCGATAAACGCCTTCTCCCTCGGTTTAAAGACCGGAGCGGGCTGGCGGGCAGCGCATCCCGGAACCCTTGACCGCTGCAACGGGAAAAAGCAGAGCCGGACATGGTTCGCCCCCATGCCCGCTCTGCTGTTTTTTATTCGGAGAGCTCCTGGCGGGAGAAGCTGCCCAGAATGCCGTTGATAAATTTCACCGTCTCCGCCGTCTCGTACTTTTTGGCGATTTCCACGGCCTCGTTGATGGCGGCGGCGTTGGGCACGTCCGGCATGTACAGCACCTCGTACATGGCCACCCGCATGATGGCGGAGGCCACCAGCGGGATGCGGGAAAACTTCCATCCCTTGGCGTACTTTTCAATATAGCCGTCCAGCTCCGCGCCGTGCTCGTCGACGCCCCGCACCAGCCGGCGGATATAGGCCGCCTGCTTGGCGTTGGGAGCCTCACGATAGAGGTCCTCCTCCTCCGCAAGCTCGGCAAAGGCCGCCGCCGTCAGCCGCTGGTCCAGCAGCTCCTCCGCAGTTTTGCCGGAAAAATTCAGTTCATAGGAGAGATGAATGGCAATCTCCCGGGCGGTGTTCCGTACCATAGCTGTTCGTCCTTTATCTGTCGTTCCGGTCCGGCGCTCAGTTCAGCGACACGCCGCCCACATGGATGTTCACCGCCTCCACGGCGCAGCCGGTCATGGCCTCCACGGCGGAGGACACGGCCTTCTGGGCGTTTCCCGCCACCTCGGGGATGGGATGGCCGTACCGAACGGTCAGATACAGGTCCAGAACCAGCGCCGCGCCGGTCATGTCGATCTTCACGCCCCGGACGCCCTTCTGGGCATTTTTCCGGTTGTTCACCAGGTCGCTGACGCTGTTTCCCAGGTTTGTCATCATCCCGGACACGCCCTCCACCTCCCGGACCGCGCCCACGGCAATGGCGGCGATAACCTCCTCCGAGATGTTGATGCTGCCGTTTTCCTCCGGCAGGGTCATATATTCCTTGCTCTCGGCCATGCTGTACCTCTCCTTATTTTTTCCTTCGTGAAACGGCCGCCGCATTTCGGCGGACCTTTCCGTTAAAATCATGCTGAGTGATTATACCATATCCCACCGGAAATTACAACTGTTAATTTGCCGCCATGATCTTGATATTCCCCGCCGGAAGCCCTGTCTCCGTCATGGTGATATCCGTGATTTTTGCCACATCCTCGGCGGTCAGGTCCCCGCTCTTGGTGGACACCACCACGCTGACGCTCTCGTCCCCCATGAAGGCCACGCAGTCCGCGTAGCCCTTGGCGGTGACCAGATTCTCAATCTGGGCCTCCGCCAGGGTGTAGGAGGCCAGAACCTGGATGCCCTGGGACGCCTCGTTGGCAACGGCGGTATCGGCGTTCTCCTGCTCCGCCGCCTCTTGAAGAAGGGAGATGGCGTTATCCCGGGCCTGCTGCCGGGTGAGCCGGGCGGAGGCAAAGTAGTCCGAACCGGTGTAGATCATCCCCTCGTCCGGCGGGGCTCCGGTATCCTCCGCCAGGCCGGTGGACAGCTCCTGGCCGGATTTTGCGGCTTCATCGGGCTTTGTGTCCTCGCTAGGCTTTCCGGTCTCCCCGCCCTTGCCGGAGACCAGCTGGGCCTCTCCCAGCAGCTTGCCTCCGGCGGCCTCCTGTACCTCCTGGCCGGTGTAGATCCAGTTCAGCGCCACCGCCGAACAAACCAGCACCGCCATCACCGCCACCACGGCGTTCCGCTTCCATCTCGCGCTCATAGACCCTTTCCTCCTCCAAATAATTACTGCCATTTTGCCACCGTGACCCGGTCGGTAGGCAGGCCGGTGAGGGCGGCCACCGCCCCCGTCACCGCCAGCCGAACCTCCGCGCTGCCGCCGCCCTGACACACCACCAGAGCTCCCCGGTAGGTGGGCCATGTCCGCCGCACCACAACCGTCTCGTCTCCGGAGGAGCCGTCCAAGCGGACCGTCTCCGACTTTCTGGAATAGTCCTCCGGCGCGGCGGTGTCCCCGCTGTAACTCAGCTGGGTGTCCTGGGCCAGCTGCCGCTCCCCGTCGGAGTCCACGGACAGCATCACCTTCACCTGTCCCACACCGTCCATGGCCCCCAGAATTTCCTCCATCTCCGTCTGAATCGTCTGGAGGTTCCAGCCACTCTGCGCTGCCGGGGCGGAGGGCTTCTCCCGCCGGAGACCTTCCTCCCCGTTCTCCAGTCCCGGCCACAGCAGCAGCCCTGCGCCGATCAGCGCCACCAGCGCCGCGTACTTGTACTTGTTCCATATCTTTTGCGCTCCTTCAGTTTTTTCCTTCATGCCAAACCTGCCTCTCCGCCGGAATTCCAAGCTCCCCCGCGATCCAGTCCGCCAGCTCTCGGGCGTAGGGGCCCGTTAGCTCCGCCGAAGCCGGAAGAGGCGTTCCGTCCGCCCCCAGCTCCGTCTCCACCCGGGCCGTCACCCTGAGACCAAGCGCGTCCGCTTTGTCCGATATATATGCCGCGGTCCGCCCGGCTATGATAGCCGCCAGCTCTTCTTTTCCGGCGGCGTCCAGCTCCGCCGCCCGCTCCCCAATGGCCGCCTCGTAATCGGAGAAGTCCAGCCGCAGCCGCCCCAGGTCCGTTTTCAGCACCGGCTGGAGCAGCGCCGCCAGCAGCAGCAGCCCTCCGGTGAAGCCGGAAATTTTTCGGAGAGTCCCCTCCGGCACCAGGGTTTGAACGACTGTCAGCATCAGCGTCACCGCCGCAATGGAGGTGAGCCAGCTCCGCACCGCCCCGATCATGGCGTCACCGCCGCCACGGAGCTGAGCACCGACACCAACAGCAGCAAAGCGCAGCTCCCGGTCATGCCCAGCACCAGGCCAAAGGCCCCGCCCAGGCCGTCGATGAGCTTGCAAAGCTCCGGGGCGCCCACTGCCGCCGCCAGAAAGGCGGAGAGCTTGTACAGCAGATACTGCACCCCCAATTGTAAAAATGGGTAGGCGCAGGCCGCCAGAATCGCCAGCATCCCAAAGACGCCTATGGTATTTTTCAGCATCCCCGCCCCGGCCAGGACGGTCTCCGCCGCCTCGGCGATGATGCCCCCCACCACCGGCACCGCACCGGAGATGGCGGCCTTCGCCACCTTCACCGAGGCCCCGTCCGCCGCTCCGGCAATGATGCGGACGGTGGAAAGGTACACCGTGAACAGCAGCAGGGACGAGGTAAGAATCCAAGTGACAATTTTCTTCAGCGCCTCGGCAATGGCTCCCAGCCTATTTTCCGGCAGGCAGGCCCCCGCCGCCAGGGCGCCGATGTACAAATAGACCAGGGGAATCAGCAGTCCGTCAATGAGCTCCATCAGAAGATCCGCCAGAAAGACGGTGGTCACTTGCTGAAAGCTGGCGGTGGTCACCGCTCCGGAGGCCGCCGTGGCCGCCGCCAAGGTGGGAAGCAGGGCCTTGGAAAAGACGTTCAGCTCCCCGATGGTCTCCGCCCCCAGGCCAATGAGGTCCTCCAAACTCCCCGCCGTCAGCAGCGTCACCACCAGTGCCCCGGCCATGGGGAGAAAATCGGTTGCTTTTCCCTCCCCGGTTCCCCGGGCAAAGCCGTCCACCGCACCGCAGGCCACCGCCACCAGCAATATGGACGCCGCACCCCGGAGGCGCTGACGCAGAATGGCCTGAATCTCCCCGGAAATGCGCTCCGCAATTCCAGCCAGTCCCTGAGAGAAGCCCCCGGGGCCGGAGAAGTCCCCGATTTCCAGCATATCCTCCGCCGCCTCCGGCAGGGCGTTCGTCAGGTCCTCCGGCAGCTCCTCCGCCCGGACCTCCACCGTTAAAGCCAGAAGAAGAAAAATCAGACAAATCCAAGGTTTCATCGCATCAGCTCCATCAATAGGGACAGCACCGCCCGCAGCAGGGGCAAGGCGGCAATCAGGGCGCAGACCGCCCCCGCCGTCTCCACCACCGAGGCCAGGGCGGACTCCCCCGCGTCCCGGCAGAGGCTCCCGCCAATCTTCACCACCAGGGCGATGCCCACGGTTTTGTACAGGGGGATGAACAGCTCCCGGGAGAGGCCGCTCTCTTCCACCAGCTCCCCCAGAAAGTCCATCAGCAACTCCAGGCTCCCCGCCAGGGAAAGCAGAACCGCCGCCATGGCCCCCAGGGTCAGCAGCAGCGCGGTCTCCGGGCTCCCCCGCCGCACCACCAGCGCCAGCAGCGCCGCCACGACGCACAGCGCCGCCGCCTGAACGGACAGCTCCACGACTAAAAGTTGAACAGGGTCTTGATGAGGTTGAAGAGATCGCTGATCTCCTGGACCATCATCATCAAAACCACCACCAGCCCCGCCAGGGTCGTCATCATGGCCTGCTCCTCCCGGCCGGAGCGGACCAGAAGCTGGTTCAGCACCGCCACCAGGATGCCGATGGCGGCAATCTTGAAAATCAAATCCACATCCATGCGTCTGTTCCCCTAAATCAATAAAATCACCAGCAGCGCCGAGGCGGAAAACCACAGCGCCGCCGCCCGTTTTTCCTCCTCCGGGCGCTTGCGCTCCGCCTCTTCGGCGCTTTTCACAAGCTCATATGTGACATGGGATATTACTTTACATACGTTCTCTTCATCGCCTTGCAGGCCCTGAGCTAAAGTGGAAACGGCAAACTTGTCCTTCTCCCGCAAGGGCAGGGCCTCAGCCTGTTCTCTCCAAACCCTGGGAAGGTCCTCGCCCCCGGCGGCAGCCCGGGAAACCGCTTCCAAAAAAGCGGCGGCAGGCTCCCCGCAGTCCCCGGCCAGGGCTCTCAGCAGCACCGGAAGGGGCGTCCGGGCCATGCGGACCTCCTCCCCCATCCGTCGGAAGGCCCCCAGAAGGTCCGACAGCGTGTCCCGCTCCCGGCGGCGTTCCGCCCGTTGGACATACCAGGCCAGCGTGCCGCCAGAAACCACACAGAGGCTACCCAGCATCCTCAACATGGCAGCTCCTCCAGCTCGTAAGCCCGTCCATTTTCCTTCCGCAGGATGCGAACTGCCAGCCGAAAAACCTGGTTTTCCAGCAGCTGCCGGTAAAGGGGTTTTTGCAAGAGATCTGGCACATTAGCGGCGTGGACGGTGGCCAGCAGCCCCACGCCGCAGCCCGCCGCCATACTGACAGCCGTCAGGTCCTCCCGGACGGTAATCTCGTCCACGGCGATGATCTGGGGATTCATGGCCCGAAGAACAATGGGGATGCCCAGGGCCTTGGGGCAGGCGTCCAGCACGTCCGTTCGGGGTCCTACGTCCATCTGAGGTGCGCCCCGATGAACCACCGCTATCTCCCCCCGCTCATCAATCAGGGAAATCCGCTGAGGCGGGTGGTCCGCTCCTCCCTCAGAGAGGCAGCGGACCAAATCCCGGAGGAGTGTGGTCTTTCCGCCTCCCGGCGGGGAGAGAAGCAGAGTGCTGACAAAAGTTCCCTCTCGGAACAGCCGTGGCGCAAGGTTGGAGGCCACGCCACGCCACTCCCGGGCGATGCGGATTACCGCTGAGGAGAGGTTTTTCAGGTTCGTGTTTACTCCGTCCTTCATCACTGCCGTGCCGCAGAGCCCCACCCGGAAGCCGCCCCGAACAGGCAGGAAGCCCTCCCGGATGGTCTCCGACGCGGCGTAGCGGGAAAACTCCGTGGCGATGTCGCACAGGGTCTCCAGCTCCTCTGGCTCCACCTCCGCCTCCAGCGGCAGCTCTCCTGTAGGCAGCAGCACTGTCAGAGGCCGCCCCGCCCGAAGGCGCAGCTCCTCCGCCGCGGCCTTCTCCTCATCGGAGAGGGCCAGGGCCGCCTTCCGCAGGCGGCTGGGCAGAATGGCGGCGGCCTGTTCATAACGGGAGGCCAGTTCGTTTTTCTGCAAGGGAGATTCCCCCTTTCTTTGGTTATTCCACTCTATGAAGGCCCGTCCCACTCTATGCCGGATTTGTCCAAAAAGTTTTATGGAAAGTACACTTGACATTACTTCCTGGGTGTGCTATTCTGATTACGGAAAGCAAGCTTTCCATAAAACTCGAAAGGAGGCCGCCTATGAAGAACCGGCTGGAGGAGCTGCGGAAGGCCCGGGGGCTCCGGCAGGAGGAGCTGGCGGAGGCGCTGGAGGTCTCCCGGCAGACCATCGGGTCTCTGGAGAACGGGCGTTACAATCCATCTATCCTGCTGGCATTCAAGCTGTCCCGGTATTTCGGCGTACCCATTGAGGAGATTTTCATTTATGAGGAGGAACCGTCATGAAAGGGAAAAAGACACTGTATATCGCGTTTATCGTCATAGGGCTGTGTTTTGCCGCAGCATCGCTGATATTGGGGGAGGCAATTTCCAACAGCCTGGGCGGTGCGCTGATGGGCTCCGGCAGCGGCATGGTGGCCATCGGACTGACGCGGCTTTTGATGCTGCGCTTGGACACAAAGGACCCAGCGCAGGCCCGGAGAAAGGAAATCGAGGTTCACGACGAGCGGAATGTGGCGATTCGACGCCGGGCCAAGGCCCTGTCCGGGGATACAATGCAATGGGCCGTCATGGCGGCGGCTTGGGTGTCCATCGGGTTCGGCGCGCCTCTGTGGGTGACACTGGCGGCGGTGGTGGTTTTCGTGCTGAAAAGCGTACTGGAGGTTTATCTGGTGGTGCGGTATCAGCGGGAGATGTAGGGGGCTCTGCCCCTGCACCTGGCAGCAAAAGAAGCGCCTGTCAAACGACAGGCGCTTCTTTTGTGAGTGTTTCACTTTTTGGGCTGTTCCAGGGTGATCACCACGTCGCCGAACAGGATGGCTTCTACCTTGGAGAGGTCCACGGGAAGTTCCCAGGAGCCTTTTACCTGCGGGTCACTATATGGAGAAATGTTCTTAAGCAACAGTCTTGAAATAGCTGTCCTGGAGCTTTCTGGCGCCGGCCTTGTCCGTCTCATTCAAACATTTTTGCCGCAAAGGAC
>CAQXTN010000017.1:0-36798 GCA_948916585.1 uncultured Oscillibacter sp.
CGAGGGACAGGGGCGCGGCTGAATGATCGGCGGAGCCGGAATGACTTCCCACGCGTAATCGGGTTGAGGGGGGGTCCTCGACGAATGGACATGCTCCTCTTTCCGCTGCCGCTGATGCTCCGATAAACAGACCCGTAGGGGCCGACCTGCGTCCGCCGTTGGCGGCGGCGTACCCCCTGCGGGTGCCCGGCGGCCCGTCTCCCCGGAACCTGCGTGTTACCCATGGCTCATTCCTTCCGGGACTGCCCTTCTGTCAATAGAACGGTTCCTTGCGGGGCCTGCCCCCTGGTCAGGCCATTCCCCAGACCGTCAGCGCTGGAGAGAATCGGACAGCCCCTGTCCCGTGCGGAGGCCCAGGAGGAAGGCGTGAGCGGCGGTGAACTCCTGGACTTTGGAGAAACTGCCGCGGGTTTCCGGGGAAACATCGTCCTCCAAACGGTAAAAGTCCGGTTCATAGTCCCCTTTGGGAATTGTGTCTAAATGGGGCTTTATGTAGTTGGCGTAAAGCCATTTCATGAAATCAGACATAGGAACCACTTTTCGAAATACAATATTTCGCTTGTCAATATTTATTAGGTGATATTAGTGTGTCACCTAAAGAATATCGTGTCAAGAGGAGCTGTATGGAAATCAAGGAAAGACTGCGCGCATTGCGGGCAGAAAAGGGCGAGACGCAGAAGCGGGTAGCGGAAGCGGTTGGCCTGAACGAGCGGCACTATCAATTTTTTGAATACGGGAAGCATCTGCCCAGTCTGGAAAATATCTGGAAGCTGGCGGACCACTTTGCGTGAGCATTGATTACCTTGTTGGGCGCTCTGAGGAGAGATAGGCGGAAGCCTGAGAGGAGGGCGGACACATAAGCCCGTCCCTATAGAAAGTCATCCTAATTTGACAAAAAGCGACTCTTCTGGTAGCCTGAATACCAGGAGGACGCTGTTACATAACAGGCGGTTAGCCACTCCCTTTGAAGGGGGGTGAGGCTGATGGAAAACGGACGCTGGGCGAAAGCCCCGCGTTACGGGGTATCGTTCGCGGCGGCTGCGCTGCTGGTATACTTATCCCCAAAAGCGTGCTGACTGCCCGGTAGCACGAGCGGTCAGTATAGAGCGCCCATTCTGATTCGCGAGGGCTGACCGCCGGTAATAGGGCCCTTCTGTATTCATTATACCAAGGGAAGCCGCTATGTCAGGGAGAACAGGCCGGACTAACCGAATCCCCCGATTCCGCATAGACTGAACCGAGGTGATTCAAATGCTGCTACTGCAAGACGGCGTATTAGCCTTCCTCTCCGCCGTCGGCCTGACGACGATTGTCTGGGCCATGGCCGGAGCCCTGCTCCACATCGGTGGCCGCCCGGCCATCCCGGGGCTTCTGCTGGTCCTGCCCCTGAAAGGGGAAGCTCTGGCCATGGAGGCCGACGTCCGGGAGCTCCGCCGGGTCCAGGGAGGGCTCCCTGGGGCCAAGATCCTTCTGGCGGACTGCGGGCTGACCCCCGACGCCCAGGCCCTGGCCCGGTATCTGGCGGACCGGGAGAAAAACGCCGCGCTGATCTCCGCCGGGGAGCTTGCCGCCGAACTCTAATCCCTGTAAAAAGCGAAAAAGAGAGGACATCCCAGATGGAAGAGCTGATCTGCCGGGAGGGCGTCATACATAGCGTTATCTTTCAAAACGCCGAAAACGGCTACACGGTCCTCCGCCTCCTCACCGAGGAGGGGGAGGCCGTCACCGTCGTGGGCTGCATCCCCTGCGCCGCTCCCGGGGAGCGGCTGACCGTCACCGGCATCTGGGAGCGACACCCCCAGCACGGAGAGCAGCTCCGGGCGGCGGAGGTGGAGCGGAGCCTCCCGGAGGACGAGGAGGAGATATTCAGCTACCTCTCCTCCGGTGTTTTGAAGGGCGTGGGCCCCGCCACGGCCCGTCAGCTCGTGGAACGCTTCGGTCTGGAGACCTTCGACATTCTGGAGACCGCCCCGGAGCGGCTGACCACCCTGAGGGGCGTCACCGCTCGGCGGGCCCAGGAGATTGCCGAGGGCTTCCGCCGGCACATGGGCCTGCGGCGGCTGATGGCCTTCCTGGCCCGGTACGAGCTGCCGCCGGTGCTGGCCATGCGCCTGCGGCGGCAGTATGGGGACGGGGCGCTGGAAAAGCTCCGGGAGGACCCCTACCTCCTGGCCGCCGACGACTGCGGCGTGGCCTTCTCCGTGGCGGACGAAATCGCCATGGGGATGGGTTTTGAACCGGACAGCGGCCTGCGGCTCCAGGCGGCGGTGAGCTTTGAGCTGAGCCACAACGAGAACAACGGCCACGTGTTTCTCCCCCGGGAGAAGCTCATCGCCGCCACGGCCCAGCTTCTGGAGTGCGGCGCGGACCAGCCGGAGCTGGCCCTGGACGAGCTCATTGGCCGGGGGCTGGTGGTCCAGGAGCGGGTGGCGGGCGTGGACGGCTGCTACCTCCGGCGGCTTTGGGAGGCGGAGCACACGGCCCAGAAGCGGCTGGAGGCCCTGCTGGCGGCCAAGCCCCAGGGCCGGGCGTCCGCCGCCCGGACAGTGGACGAGTTGGAGAAGGCCCAGGGCATCACCTACGCCCCCCAGCAGCGCAAGGCGGTGGAGCTGGCGGCGAAGGAGAATGTGCTGATCCTCACCGGCGGCCCCGGCACCGGCAAGACCACCACGGTCCGGGCCATCGTGGCCTTGTTCCAGAAGCTGGGGCTGGAGGTGGCCTTAGCGGCCCCCACGGGCCGGGCGGCCAAGCGCATGAGCGAGCTTACCGGCATGGAGGCACAGACGGTCCACCGCCTTCTGGGAATGAGCTGGAATGAGGACGCCCGGCAGCTGACCTTCACCAAGACAGAGAAGGAGCCCCTGGAGGCGGGGGCCGTCATTGTGGACGAGACCTCCATGGTGGACCTGCCCCTGTTTTCGGCTCTGCTCCGGGCTCTCCGGCCCGGGACCCGGCTGGTGCTGGTGGGGGACGCGGACCAGCTGCCCTCCGTGGGGGCGGGGAATGTGTTTGCGGACCTCATCCGCAGTGATCGGGTGGAGACGGTGTTCCTCCGGGAGGTTTTCCGTCAGGCGGAGCAGTCCGCCATCATCCGGGCGGCCCACGCCGTGAACCTGGGGAAGCCGCCGGACCTGCAAAGCAACCAGGGGGACTTCTTCTTCCTCTGCCGCCGGGACCCAGAGCGGGCGGTGAATACCCTGGTGGAGCTCTGCAAGACCCGTCTGCCGGAGAGGATGGGTATTCCGGCGGACCAGATACAGGTGCTGGCTCCCACCCGGAAGGGCCCCGCCGGGACGGTGAATCTGAACCGCTGTCTCCAGGAGGCCCTGAATCCCAAGGCGGCGGGGAAGCGGGAGATTTTGTGGGGGGAGCGGCTCTTCCGGGAGGGAGACCGGGTGATGCAGACCCGGAACGACTACGACGCGGTGTGGGAAAAAGAGGACGGAACCGTGGGCACGGGGATATTCAACGGGGACGTGGGAAAGATTGTGAAGATCGACGACTCCGGGGAGTGGCTGGAGCTGGACTTCGACGGCCGCCGGGCGGTCTATGGTGTGGAGCAGCTAAACGAGGTGGATCTGGCCTTTGCCATGACGGTGCACAAGGCCCAGGGCAGCGAGTACCGCTGTGTGGTGCTGGCGGCCACGCCTGCCCCCCCGTCGCTGATGGTTCGAGGGGTGCTGTACACGGCCCTGACCCGGGCCCGGGAGCTGCTGGTGGCCGTGGGAGACGACGCGGCGATCCGGGCCATGGCGGCGAATGACAAGCGGCAAAGGCGCTACTCCGGCCTCCGCTGGCGGCTGGCCAAGGGGGCTGCCGGGAAATAAACGAGAAGGACCGCCCTGGGGCGGTCCTTGCTTTTTGCTGGAAATTGTGATAAGGTGTCGAATAAGAAGGCGCTGCGTAAAAGGCGGGCGGTTGGCTACACCCTCCGAAAGGAGGTGAGGCCGTATGCGAATCACGTTACATATCGGGTCTTTTACGATCACGATAATCGTGAAAAGCAGAAACCGTCACCCCGGCAGGTGACGGTTTCAAGGCATTTGTCTTGGTGATCGAAACTTTTAGGGGCTAACCGCTTGTGGCAGTGCCTTCTTGTGTATATTATAGACTATTATATACACGGGAAAGGATTTTGTCAACTGGATTTTACCTTGCTTTATCTGCTCCAGGGATAAAACAAAATATCTAGATTTCAGATACATATACTCATATTCGGTGATGGATATGAGAACTGAAATTTTGAAATATGAACGGATACGGGATTTGAGAATTGACCGCGGACTGACACAGGCGGATATTGGGAAGTTGCTCCACGTCAGCCAGAATACCTACTCACAGTACGAAATCGGTGAGATTCGCTATCCCCTGGACGTGGTAATCACGCTGGCAAAGTATTACAACGTCAGCGTGGATTATCTAGTGGGCTTGACGGATGAAACCGCTCCATATCCCCGGAAGCGGCAGGCAAAACCATGAAGCTCACCGACGCGCTGCTGGACCTCCTCTTTCCACCCAAGTGCCCTTTCTGCGGCGGGGTCCAGGATGCCTTGCGCATCTGCCCGGACTGCGAAAAATCCCTCCCCTGGACGGAGGAGGCCCTTGGCCTCCGGGAGCTGCGGGGCGGCCTCCTCTGCGCCGCGCCGCTGTGGTACGAGGGCTCCGTTCGGGAGGCGGTCCGCCGTTTCAAGTTCCATGGCGGCGTGACCGCCGCCGGACCCCTGGGAGGACTCATGGCCCAAACGGCGGCGGAGCGCTTTTCCGGGGAGTTCGACACGGTGAGCTGGGTTCCTGTCAGCGCCAAGCGCCTGCGGAAGCGGGGCTACGACCAGTCCCGCCTCCTGGCGGAAAGCGCTTGCGAGCTCTGGGGAGTGGAACCGGAGCGCCTGCTCCGCAAGGTCCGGGACAACCCCGCCCAGTCCAGTCTGGAGCGGGCGGAGGACCGCTGGGCGAATACCCAGGGCGTTTACGAGGCGGCGGGCGCTCCCGCCGGGAAGCGGGTGCTTCTCCTGGACGATGTGTGCTCCACCGGGTCCACCCTGGTTTCCGCCGCGAAGACCCTTCTGGCGGCGGGAGCGGCGGCGGTGGTCTGCGTTTCCGTGGCCTTCCCCAGGCCGGAGGAGGAAAAGTGGGGAGAAAAAGGGAAAGAATAGGCTTGCATTCTAGGAGAATTGCCAGTATAATGTACCTTGTAACTTTATGGATACGTTGGCGGTTTTCCGCCTATCATAAATTTGGACAAACGATAAATGGAGGAAGTGCCCATGGCAAAGGATATCGGTATCGACCTTGGTACCGCTTCGGTTCTGGTTTTTGTACGAGGCAAAGGCATCGTTTTGAATGAGCCCTCCGTGGTGGCGCTGGACAAGAACACCGGGAAGCTCCTGAAGGTGGGCGAGGAGGCCCAGGCCATGCTGGGCCGGACTCCCGGCAACATCATCGCCATCCGCCCCCTGCGGGAGGGCGTCATCTCCGACTACGACATGACGGAGCGGATGCTCCGGGAGTTCATCCACAAGGTGGCTGGGGTTTCCGTCTTTAAGCCCCGGGTGATTATCTGCGTCCCCTCCGGCATCACGGAGGTAGAAGAACGCGCCGTCATCGACGCGGGCATCTCCGCCGGAGCCCGGAAGGTCTACCTCATTGAGGAGCCCGTGGCGGCGGCCATCGGCGCGGGCATCGACATCGCCAAGCCGGACGGGCACATGGTGGTGGACATCGGCGGCGGAACGGCGGACATCGCCGTTATCTCCCTGGGCGGCGTGGTGGAGTCCGCCTCCATCAAAATCGCCGGCGACCAGCTCAACGAGGCCGTGGTTAAGTATATGCGTCGCAAGCATAATCTCCTGGTGGGCGAGCGCACGGCGGAGGAGATGAAAAAGCAAATCGGCTGTGTTTTCCCCAAGGATGAGGAAGAGGTCATGGACGTGAAGGGCCGGTGCCTCTTGACGGGCCTTCCTAAGGTGGTGGCCGTCAGCTCCACGGAGATGATGGACGCTTTCGAGGAGCCGGTGGAGCGCATCATGGAGGCCATCCACTCCGTGCTGGAGCGGACGCCGCCGGAGCTGGTGGCGGACATCTCCACCAACGGCATTGTCATGACCGGAGGCGGCAGTTTGGTGTCTGGCTTTGACAAGCTGGTGACGGCCCGGACGGGCATCCACACCATGATCGCCGAAGAGGCGATTTCCTGCGTGGCCCTGGGCACCGGCATGAGCCTGGAGACTCTGGGCAACATGCAGGAGGGCACCATGAACCTGAGCCGCCGCAAGCAGATGAGTTAAAAGCGAAACCGCCGGACAAGCCGTCCGGCGGTTTTTGTTATGGGGTTTCCCCTGTGCCGAGGGCCTCCGGTTCTTCCGGGTCGGGGACGTATTCCAGAATGTCCTCCACCCGGCAGTCCAGCAGCTTGCAGAGATCGTCGATCAGCCGGGAGGAAATGCCCTTGTTGTGGCGCAGGCGGTAGAGGGTTCCGCTGCTGTAGCCCAGCTTGTTGATCATTTTATACGTGGAAATGCCCCGGTCCTTTAATGTGCGCCAAAATGGATCGTATATAATCATAGCTATCACCTAAAGATAGTTTACCCGGAAGTTCAGATGTTGAACATATCTAATATTTTAGTCATTACTAAAATATAGACAATTGCCTGAATATGGGGTATGATGAATCCGGGAGGTGATAGCGTGAATGTAACGTGTGAAAACCACTTCTGCGTTTACTGGTCGGAGGATACCTGCACGCTGAGAAAAATCAGCCTGGATGCTGTAGGAGCCTGTACGGACTGCGTCTCCGTAGAAGTTCCAAAGGACCTCCTGGCCAAGAAACGGCAGGAGCTTCTAAGCGAGCTGAGGGAGCGGGAAGCCCGGTGGGGAGAAGAGGCCCTGGACTTATAGCTGGGGAGGGCCTAGTCCTTCCCCAGTTTTTTCAGTGTTTCCAGCACCTCGCCGAAGTCCTTGGCGGAGGCGGAGGGGTGAGCCCTCAAAAGCCGCAGGGAGCGGTGATAGGGCGCGGCGGAGCGGCTTTGCAGAGCGGCCTCCCGGGCCCGGACCCGGCGGATGGCCCCGTCCAGGTCCGCCCGGCGCTCCGCCAGGTTTTCCGGCGTGGAATCCGGCAGGTCCTCCAGGTGGTCCCGGCAGGTTTCCAGGGCACTGGAGATGGTGGACAGCGCCTCTAGCTTGGCGGCGGTGAGGCGGCGCAAAGACGCCTCCACCCGCTCCGCCCGGGCCTGGCGGCGTTCCTCCAGCTCCTCGCCCACCTTCTGCCGGAGCTCCAGGGTTTCCAGCTCCGTCTTTTCCCGGAAGCGGCGCAAGTCATCCTTGGCGAAGGCGGCGTAGACCTCCGCCCGCTTCGCCAGACGGCGCAGGTCCTCGTTCTCCTCAGCGGCCCGGGCCAGCAGGTCCCGCAGGTCCAGGGCGGCCTGGACGGAGCGCGCCGCGTCCACGGTGAAGGCGATGACCAGGACATGGGCCAGGGGGTCTACGCACAGGGCGGGCACCCGGGCCAGCAGCCGGGCGATGGGGGGATGGACAAACCGCACCAGCAGGATGGAGAAGAAGCCCCAGGCGATGGAGCTGGTGAGGCAGATGTGGCCGTTGAGGTTGAATTTTTGATGGGAGTAGTCCCAGTAGCGGACCTTGAAAATCCGCTCCATCACATCCCCGGTGACGTACTCCAGGGCCGTGGCCGCCAGCATGCCGAAGAGCCAGACCAGCCGAAGGTCCTTCGCCACGGGAATGGTGGCCAGCAGGATGATAATGGCCCCGGAGCCGTAAATGGGCAGGAGGGGGCCGTGAAGAAAGCCCCGGTTGACCCAATGCCGCTGGCAGAGGGAGACATAGCAGGACTCCCAAATCCAGCCGCAGAGGCAGTAGAAGAAAAACAGCAGGACCCATTGGCCCGTAGTATAGACGTGCATCCGCTCACTCCTCTTGTAGATTGTCCAGTAATCCCCCGATGATCTGGTTGGAGACCAGGAAGCCCTGGGGGGTCAGGCGCCAGCGGGGGCCCTCCCGGAGGGCGTAGCCCGCCGCCGCGCAGCGCTCCAAAAAGGGAAGAAAGGGGGCGAAGGGACGGCCAAAGCGGGTCTCCCAGATGTCCGGGTCCAGGCCCTGGGTCAGGCGAAGGGACAGCATCAGCCACTCCGCCGCCCGCTCTTGGGTGGTCACGGCCTGAGACTCCGACAAAAGCGCCTTCCCCCGGAGGAATGCCATCAAATCCCGGGCCCAGGCAAAGCGCCGCCCCTGGAAATCCGAGTGGGCCCCGGGGCCGAACCCCAGGTATTCCCCCAGGGTCCAGTATTTCAGGTTGTGCCGGGACTCCCGGCCTGGCTTGGCGAAGTTGGAGATCTCGTATTGCCGGCAGCCCCGGTCCGCCAGGAATTCCACGGTTTCCAGGTACATCTCCGCCTGCGCCTCGTCCCCCGGCAGGGACTCCCGGCGGGCGTAGAGGGGGGTGCCCGGCTCTGCCTTGAGGCCGTAGCAGGAGAGGTGTTCCGGGTTTAGCTCCACGGCGGCGGCGAGGTTCTTCCGCCAGCGGGACAGGTCTTGGCCTGGCAGACCGTAGATGAGGTCCAGGGAGAGGTTGTCAAAGCCCGCCTTCCGGGCGGCCTTCACGGCGGAACGGACCTGCGTCATGGTGTGGACCCGGCCGATGGCCCGGAGCTCGCCGTCATCGGCGGACTGCATCCCCAGAGAGACACGGTTGAACCCCGCCCGCCGGAGGGCGGCGAGGTCCCCGGCGTCCCCGGCGGAATCGGGATTGGCCTCGAAGGTGATTTCCGCGCCGGGGGCGATGGGACAGGCGGCAAAGACCGCTTCCAGCAGGGCCGCCAGGCGGCGGGGGCCCAGATAGCTGGGGGTGCCGCCGCCGAAGTAAACCGTGTCCGCCTCGTAACCGGCGAAATCGGTTTTCGCCAGCTGGGTACGAAGGGCGGCGGCGTAAGCGTCCATCTGCTCCTCCCGATGGGGGAGGGAGTAGAAGTCGCAGTAGACGCACTTCTGCTTGCAAAAGGGGACATGGATGTAAAGACCAAGGGACCGGCTCATTTCGCGCGCTCCCGAACGTAGTCCAGAGGCACGTCCACGCGGGCGGCGGTTTCCTCCGGCGTCAGGCCGGAGTCCAGGACGGCCCGAAGCCCCAGGACGGTCTCGCAAAACGCCAGGGACCGCGCCATATCCGATACCGCCAGCAGGGGATTTCTCAATTCCATACAGGAACCTCCATCCTATTTGATGGTTCTCATAGTACCATAAGTGTCCCTCAGATTCAATACCGCCCTGGGGACGGGAATATTTTCGGCTTCCCAGGCAACACTATCCAGGAAATTCAGAACGAAACGAGGGTGCTTTCCATGGACATGTCTCCCAAGGAGTATCAGGCCTACGTCAAGCAGAAGGCGAAAAAATCTCCCATCGTCAAGGACGTGACCTTTGCCTTCCTCATCGGCGGGGCCATCTGTGTGCTGGGGCAGGCCATCACCGACGGCTGGGCCTCGGCGGGGCTGAACCAGGAGGAGGCGGGCACCGCCGCCTCCTGCACGCTGGTGTTCCTCTCCGCCCTGCTGACGGGGCTGAACCTCTACGGCAAGCTGGCCCGCTACGGCGGGGCGGGAACGCTGGTGCCCATCACCGGCTTCGCCAACGCCGTGGTGTCTCCGGCCATCGATTTCAAGAGCGAGGGCTTCATCACCGGTATGGCGGCGAAGATGTTCACCGTGGCGGGGCCGGTCATCGTTTTCGGCACCGTGGCCTCGGTGCTGTACGGCGTGATTTTGAAGCTTTTCCGGCTCTAGGGCTCCCAGGCTTTCCCATGGGGAAAGGCCGTCCATGCCTGGCATGGACGGCCTTTGTTCACCGTAAGTCCTAGGAGCCCTTCCGGCTCTTTCGCTGGGCGGCGAAGATGTTCTCCGTGATCTTGTCCTGGTCCGCCTCGTTCAGCTCCAGAAATTGACAGCCGTATTCAAAGGGGGCGCCCTCTTCCCCGCTCTCCAGGACCCGAAGCACCTGGCAGTACATAATGGAGGGGTCCCGGTCCTCCAGCAGCTTCACAGTCAAAAGGAGCTTGTCGCCCTCCCAATACTGCTGCTGGGAGGAGAAGCGGGCTCCGCCTACACTGATATTCCGCAGGCGGCAGGGGAATTCCCCGGCGTTTCGACCGCTGAACTTGGTGATGCTGGCTTCCAGGTCCGTGTCCAGGCGGAAGAAGGCCCGGTCGTTGCCCACCCGGGCGACGTACAGGTGGGACACCAGCCAGATGTGCTTGGGCTGGGGGGTGATGAAGCCCTCCATGTACACGGCCTTCCGCAGGCGGTCGTGGTAGCCCCGGATATGGACGGGAAGGGCCTCCGCCTCGGAGCAGTTCTCCAGAAGGGAATTTTCCGCCTCGGAGTACTGGTGGAGCTCCGCGGTGTGCCGCTGGGGGTACATCAGCTTTGCCACAAAGAGCATCTGCCCGTCCTTGGTGGTCACCTCCACCCGCATGTGGGAGTAGGCGGACACGTCCTCGCTGTCCTGGGCGGGCTTTGGCGGCGGCGGGGGTGGGGGCGCCTTCTTCTTGAATTTGTCAAACAGTGCCACGATGGTTCACTCCTATGGTCTTGTTACCGAATTTTCCGGGCTTCCACGTAATAGCGCTTGTCCTGGGCGTGGCCCATGGAGAAGGTCTTGCGGGGAAGCACGCCGTCGGCCATGACGGTTTTGAACAGCTGCTGCTTGCCCATGGCGGGCAGCTTGAAGCCGATGCTGTTCTCCCGGCTTCCCAGGCGGTCCGTGACCTGATCGCCGTGGATGTAGTCGATTTCGCCGCCGCGGTCCTTGACATACCCGTCCAGGAAGGTTTGGAGGGTGCCCACAGCCAGCTGGACCCGGGGTTGGGGCACGGTGAGGAAACCGGCTCCCCCCGCGTGGGTGTAGGCGATGACGTGGCCCTGGCCCTGGCCCTCATGGGCGCCGGGGTAGTACGCCTTGAAGGCATCCAGCATCTCCTCCGGCTTTACGCCAAAGACCACCCGGTGGATGGGCTCGAATTGGAGGGCGCTGTCGTGGTTGTTCACCACCTCCACCAGGGCATACCGGGCGGGGAGGGAGGCCCACTGGCTCTCCGGCGTGACCTTCTTCAAATCCTCGTAGCACTGCTTGGCGGTGGCCAGGGAGTGGTTCCCGTCGCCCACGGCGAAAAGCAGGGGCGGAACGTCCTTCACACCGTATTTCCAGGCCTGCTCCTCCGCCGAGCAGAGGGCCGTCAGGGCCTCCGCCGTCTCGTCCATCTGGGCGGCGGTGAGCTTCCAGCCGCTGATGCTTCCGCCCCCCTGCTGGAGATCGAAGCGGTACAGCGCCTCCATATCCCCGGAGGCCCGGGTCAGGGGCTCGATGACCGTCTTGTTGGGGTCGTCAATGAGGAGCATGACGTGGGGCAGCTCGATGGGGGCGTCCTTACGCACCTTCACCCGGGGGGGGATGCGGGAGAGGACGGTGCCTTCCGTGGCCCGGATGAGGGCCCCGGAGCCGGGGGTGAAGTCATACTGCTCCAGGTCCACCATGCCGATGAGGCCGTGGCGGATTTTTCCGTCGGACTGGAGGCGCTCGATGTAGAGGAGGCTGTTTTCCAGAGTCTCAAACAGGCCGCCGCTTAGGTACTCGTCCATGGCGGCGTTGACGGCGGAAATGCGCTCCTCCACGTCCGGGGCGTTCAGCGCCGCCTCCGGGAGGATGAGCCGCAGGGCGGAGGGGGCGTTTCCAACGGTTTCTTCCACCGCCTGCCAGTACTCCGGCTGGGAGGTGAACTGGTCGCAGGCCACCACGGCCCAGCGGGTCATGTCCGTGCCCTTTTTGGGCAGGAGAATATCGGCGGGATAAAAGCCCAGCTTCTCGAATTTCGGATTCATGTCGGGTCTCCCTTCCTACTTATTTTTTTCGCGGTACCCGAAGGACCATTACGGCAATGGCCCCCAGGCAGATTAAAAGCGGAGGCAAGGCCAAAGCGGCCAGGATCAGCAGGGGGCCCTTGAAAATTCCAAAAGAGCCCCTCGGAAAAAGGACAGGTCCACGCCCGCCTTACAGGGCGGCCTTGATGGCGGAGAGCAGGTCGCCGAACTCCTCGTAGGCGGGAAGCTGGGGATAATCCTTTTTGATCTGCTCCGTGCTTTTGAAGAGGAAGCCCGCCTTGCTGGCCTGGATCATGGCCAGATCGTTGAAGCTGTCCCCGGCGGCGATGGTCTCATAGCCGATGGACTGGAGGGCCTTGACGGTGGTGAGCTTGGACTTCTCACAGCGCATCCGGAAGCCGGTGATTTCGCCGCTTTCCGCCACCTCCAGGGTGTTGCAGAAGATGGTGGGCCAGTTCAGCTTTTCCATCAGGGGCTTGGCGAACTGCTCGAAGGTGTCGCTGAGTATCAGCACCTGGGTGGCGGCCCGGAGCTCATCCAAAAACTCCCTGGCCCCGGGGAGGGGGTCGATCTTGGCGATGGTGGCCTGAATTTCCTTGAGGCCCAGGCCGTGCTCCTTGAGGATGCCGAGGCGGAAGTTCATCAGCTTGTTGTAGTCGGGCTCGTCCCGGGTGGTGCGGCGGAGCTCCGGGATGCCGCTGGCCTCCGCGAAGGCAATCCAGATTTCGGGGACCAGGACGCCTTCCATGTCAAGACATACGATGTTCATAGCACTTCTCCTTGATGTTCCAGAGTAGGAAACCGTTTTTCCGCTTCCTAGTATAGCAGAGTTTTGGGTGGTTGTCACCTTTTATTTCGGCAGGTGGGACTTGCTTTTTTCCGGGGCATATGCTATGGTTTTACCGCCAAGAGGCTGCGGAAGAATGGCTTAACACGGCGGCCGCGCCCTCCGAAAGGCGGCGGCGGATTGCGCTGCGCAGGGGAAGCTGCCTATACCCCTTCCGCCTCTTCTTTCAAGCGCTGGCTTTAAAACAGACTCTCACAGAAATGAGGCATTGCTCATGGATTTCCAAACCCTCTCCGCCGCGCGGTACTCCCTCCGGAAGTTCGATTCCCGGCCCGTGGAGCCGGAAAAGCTGAACCTGATTCTGGAGGCCGGGCGGAACGCCCCCACGGCCCACAACTACCAGCCTCAGCGCATCTTCGTCCTCCAGAGCCCCGAGGCCCTGGAGAAGGCCGACGCCTGCTCCGGGTCTCATTTCAACCCGCCGGTGATGCTGGCGGTGTGCTACGACCCCGCCGTCTCCTGGAAGCGGGAGACCGACGGCAAGGATCACGGCGAAATCGACGCCGCCATTGCCGCCACCCAGATGATGCTCCAGGCGGCGGACCTGGGACTGGGCACCACTTACATTGGAAAGTTCGAGCCGGACAAGCTGCTGGCGGCCTTCCCGGAGATGGCGGGCACCTGCCCCATCGCCCTGCTGGCCCTGGGCTGCCCGGCGGAGGGCGCGCGTCCCGCCCGGCTCCACACGGACCGCAGACCCCTGGAGGAGCTGGTGAAGTACCTGTAATGCTGGAAACGCGCAAAAGAGGAGACTGTCCCCCAGGACAGTCTCCTCTTTAATTTACCGCCTTCTTCGGGGCCCCCGGTACACGCCCCGGCGGCCGCCGCCGCCCACGCTGCGGCCGTAACGGTAGCGGCGGCGGCTGAACAGCAGCCTCCAGCCGCCAAAGACGGCGGCCAGGGCCAGGAGTACCCCCAGTACCACCTTTGCGGCGGTGGTGGAGAAGAACTGCTTTACGTCCCGCCAGAGAACCCGCAGACGGGACGCCTCCACACTGGTGAAGGCCAGCAGGTCTACCTCCGCCAGCTCCTCCCCGTCCAGGGTGATGGTCATGGCGCCCAACACGTCCCCCTCGGCAATGGGGGCCTCCGCCGGGTCGGATTTCAGGGTTAGGGTTTTCTCCAGCTCCTCCAGCTCCACGCCCTTTGGCAGCAGCAGCTCCACCGCCTTCTCCGGGCGGAGGGTCACATGGTCCGTGGAGGAGAGGGACACCGGCGCCTCCCCGGCTACGTCGTCCTCCTTCAAGATCACCTGATAGGAAAAGTTGTCAAAGGCCCAGTTGTAGAGCTTGTCCGTATACACAAAGCTATAGGTCCACCAGATGCCCTTTTCGTCCTGAATCCGGTCCGCGCCCAGGATGACGCAGAGAAGGTCCATACTGGCGTGCTGGGCGGTGGAGACCAGGCAGTTTCCAGCCTGGGAATGGGAGCCGGTCTTGACGCCGTGGACGTCTGGATTGTAGTATTCCCGGCCGCTGCGGATGAGGAAGTTGGTGTTGTTCAGCTGCCGCTCCGGGGAGAGGTTGGTGGCCGGAACGATGTGGGAGCTGGCGTCGCAGACGGTCATGAACATGGGGTGCTCCAGGGCCGCCTTGGTGATGAGGTACAGGTCCCAGGCGGAGGTGTAGTGCTGGGAGTCGTGATAGCCGTGGGGATTCATGAAGTGGGTGTTTTCGCACCCCAGCTCCCGGGCCTTGGCGTTCATCCGGTCCACAAAGCTCTCCACAGTGCCGGAGATTTTCTCCGCCAGGATGGCTCCGGCCTCGTTGGCGGAGACCACCATCAGGCAGTAGAGAAGCTCCTCCACCGTGAGGGTCTCCCCCGCCTCGATACCGGCGGTGCTGCCGTCCTCCGCCAGTCCCTCCAGGGCCGTGGGCGTGGCGGTGATCTCTTGACTCAGCGTCAGCCGTCCCTCGTCCACAGCCTCCAGCACCAGCAGGCAGGTCATGATCTTGGTGAGGCTGGCGGGATAGAGCTCGTCGTGCTCGTTCAGCGCGTAGAGCACCGCCCCGGTTTTCCGGTCGATCAGCAGGGCGGCCTTGGCCTCCACGTCTGGGTCGGTTACCCAGGCCGCCTCCGCGGGGACGGCCAGCGGCCCCACCAGCAGAAGGGCCAAGAAAAAACTTCCGAGAAAGCGCCTTGTTTTCATGTCCATCCCCCAAAATCTGTGTTATAATAGCCGGTAGAGCGGCGGTGGGCCGCCGCCCTTCGATGAATTCCCCAACAGTATACCAAAAAAAACGGAGGAACGCAACCATGGAGACGCGGCAAACTCCCGCCTGGGGAGAACGGACCCTGCTGGGTCTGACGGGGCTGTTTTTGTGCCTGCTTCTGGGACTGTTTCTCTGGGATCGGGCGGCACTGGAGGCTCCCGCCGCCGTGGAGACGGCCCGGGAGACCCCGATGGAAGGGGCCTGGCCGGACCCGGAGCCAGTCAACATCAACGCCGCGGACGCGGAGGAGCTCACTGCCCTGCCCGGCATCGGGAAGGAGCTGGCGCGGCGGATTGTGGAGTACCGGGAGGAACACGGGCTCTTTGAGGCCGCGGAGGATTTGATAAACGTTTCCGGCATCGGCCAGGGAAAGCTGACGGCGCTGGAGGGACTTGTGACCGTGGAGGAACTGGAATGAAAATCTTGGTGGTAGATGACGAGCGGACCCTGGTGAAGGGGATTAAATTCAACCTGGAGAACGAGGGCTATGAGGTGGAGTGCGCCTACGACGGGGCGGCCGCCGTGGAGCTGGCCCGGGAGGGCAAGCTGGACCTCATCATTTTGGACCTGATGATGCCGGAGGTGGACGGGCTGGAGGCCTGCATGCGCATCCGGGAATTTTCCAACGTGCCCATCATCATGCTGACCGCCAAGAGCGAGGACGCGGACAAGCTGATGGGCTTTGAGTGCGGGGCGGACGACTACCTCACCAAGCCCTTCAACATCCTGGAGCTGAAGGCCCGGGTCCGGGCTCTGCTCCGCCGGGCGGCGGGGGTTCAGCGGACCCGGGGCAGCGTTTTGACCGCGGGGGGCATCACCCTGAACACGGAGGAGCGCTCCGCCGCCCGGGGTGAGATCCCCGTGGACCTCACCGCCAAGGAGTACGACCTCATCGAGCTTTTGATGCGCAATCCCCGGCGGGTCTACAGCCGGGAAAATCTCATGAACGTGGTCTGGGGCTACAGCTACGCCGGGGACTACCGCACCGTGGACGTCCACATCCGCCGCCTCCGGGAGAAGCTGGAGGAGAAACCGGCGGAGCCGGACCACATTATGACCAAGTGGGGGGTGGGGTACTATTTCAAGGAATGAACGCCCCTATTGGGGCAGCCTCCAGTTCCGCTTCGGCGTGAGCTACATTGCCGTCATTCTGGCGGTGCTGTTGCTGCTGAACACCTATCCTCTGCTGGTGTCGGAGGATCTGGTCTTTCACTCCAAGACCGCCAACCTCCAAAACAGCGTCTCCGTCATGGTGAACGCCCTCTCTGGCCTCTCACCCCTGACGGAGGAGAATGTGGCCGACGCCATGAGCGTGGTGGAGGAGACGGGCCTGAGCCGCATTTTGGTGACGGACAGCGCCGGCCGGGTGCTCTACGACACCCGGGAGACCGGCAGCGCCGTGGGCTGCTATGCCCTGTACACGGAGATTGTCCACGCCCTCCAGGGGCGGGACGCCACCAGCTGCACCTATCGCCAGGGGGCCTTTCACAGCCGGGCCTCCTCGCCCATCATGTACCAGAGCCAGATCATCGGCGCGGTGTACGCCTATGAGTATGACACGGAGCAGGCCACCCTGCTCTCCGGCCTCCAGGAGACGCTGCTGCGTCTTTCCGCCGTGGCGGGGGGGCTGGTGCTGGCCCTGAGCCTCATCCTCTCCAAGGCTTTGACCCGCAAGATCGGCCTGCTCCTCACCGCCATTCGAGAGGTGCGGGAGGGAGCCTACAGCCACCGGGCGGACATCCGGGGCCGGGATGAGATCGCCCAGATCGGCGATGAGTTCAACAGCCTGACAGACCGTCTCCAGACCACGGAGAACGCCCGCCGCCGCTTTGTCTCCGACGCGTCTCACGAGCTGAAAACCCCCCTGGCGGCCATCCGCCTTCTGTCGGACTCTATTTTACAGACGGAGAACATCGACCCGGAGACCACCAAGGAGTTTGTCACCGACATTGGCCGGGAGGCGGAGCGCCTCTCCCGCATCACGGAGGACCTCCTCCGCCTGACCCGGCTGGACAGCGGCGTGCTGGACCCCCCCGCGGCGGTGGACATCCTGCCGGTTTTGGAACAGGTCATGCGGATGATGAATCTGGTGGCCCAGGAGAAGGGGGTGGACCTCACCTACTCCGCCGGCGGGGCGTGCGTGGTGCTGGGCACCCGGGACGAGACCCATCAGGTGATTTACAACCTGGTGGACAACGCGGTGAAATACTCCGCCATCGGCGGCTCCGTCCAGGTCTCCCTGGAGCGGGTGGGGGAGCTGGTGGTCCTCACCGTGGCGGACAACGGCGCGGGCATCCCCGAGGCGGACCTGCCCCGGATTTTCGAGCGCTTCTACCGGGTGGACAAGGCCCGGTCCCGGGCGGCGGGAGGCACGGGCCTGGGGCTCGCCATCGTCAGCGACACGGTGAAGCGCCGGGGCGGCGCGGTGGAGGCTGCCAACCGCCCCGGCGGCGGCGCGGTGTTCACCGTCCGCTGGCCCGCGCTGGAGAGGAGGGAGGAACCATGAAAAAGCGGCTTTGCCTGCTGCTGCTCTTGCCCCTGCTGCTGACGGGCTGCCGGCGGGAGGAGCCTGCCCGGACAGGCTATGAGCTCTATTTCCAGGAGGCGGACCTCACCTACTCCGCCGGGGAGTCTCCCCTTCGCACGGAGACCGTGTACTTATACGACGCGGAGACCGACACCCCTCTCCGCCTGGCGGAGGCGCTGGTGGCGGAGCTTTTGAAGGGGCCTGCCGACGAGACGCTGAAAAGCACCCTCCCCGCCGGGACCACCCTCTTCTCCCTGGAGCTGGAAGGGGACCGGGCCCGGGTGGACCTGTCCCCGGCCTATGAAAGCCTCTCCGGCGTGGCCATGACCCTGGCGGACAGCGCCATTGCCATGACCCTGGCCCAGGTGCCGGAGGTCTCCTCCGTTCAGATCACTGTCCGGGGACGGGAGCTGGTCTACCGGGAACGGCAGGTGCTGAACATCCGGGAGGTGCTTCTCACGCCGGAGGAGGACGTGATCAGCACCGTGGACGTGCTGCTGTACTTCCTGAACCAGCAAGGCCGCCTCATGGCGGCGGAACAGACCCTGGATCTCTACGAGGGGGACACCCAGGTCTCCGCCGTGGCCCGGGCCCTGGAGAGACAGCCGGAGGGCCGGGATTTGCTCTCCCCCCTGCCGGAGGGCTTCCAGGTGAAGTCCGTCTGGCTGGAGGAGGACATCTGCTATGTGAACCTCTCCTCCGTCCTGCTGGAGGGGCTGGAGGAGGGGGCGGTTCGCGTCGCCCTCCGGGCGCTGAAAAATTCCCTCTCCTCCCTGGAGGCGGTGGAGGAGGTTCGCTTCCTGGTGGACGGTGAATTCCGCCGGGACCTGGGGCTTATGGAGGGCCTGGAGGAGTAAAGTTTTGTCCTTGACATCCGGTCTCCGCTCCTGTAGACTGGAAAAGGTAGACCTTTTTTGGGACCGCCGGCGACAGAAAGAAGATCGAAGAAACAGGAAGGAGAACCCCGCCATGAGAACCCCCTCCGGCCAGCAGACGCTGTTCCAAATTCGAGGCATTCCCCCCCTGGGCTCCGCTGTCTCCCTGTCCCTTCAACATCTGGTGGCCATGATTGTGGGCTGTGTCACGCCGCCCATCATCATTGCCGGGGCCATTGGCCTGAGCCCGGCGGATCAGGTGCTGCTGATTCAGGCGTCCCTGGTGATGTCCGCCGTGTGCACCATCATCCAGCTTTACCCTGTGAACAAGTACTTCGGCTCCGGCCTGCCGGTGATCATGGGCGTCAGCTTCGCCTATGTCCCCAGCATGCAGGCCATCGCCTCCACGGGAGGCGGCGTGGGCGCCATCGCCGGGGCCATGATCGTGGGCGGAATCGTCGCCATTGCGGTGGGCGTGTTTGTGAAGAAAATCCGCCTCCTGTTCCCGCCGGTGATCACCGGCACGGTGGTGTTTACCATTGGCCTTTCTCTCTATCCCACGGCCATCAACTACATGGCGGGAGGAACCGCCAATACATACGAGCTGGTGGTGGAGACCAAGCGCCAGACCGAGGCCCTGGTTTACGGCTCCTGGCAGAACTGGCTGGTGGCCGTGCTGACCCTGGCCATTGTCATGCTGTTGAACAACCACGGAAAGGGCATCTGCAAGCTGGCCTCCATCCTCATCGGCATGCTCTGCGGCTATGTGATTTCCATGTTTTTTGGCATGGTCTCCTTTGCCGGGGTGGGCCCTGCCGCCTGGTTCTCCCTGCCCCGGGTGATGCGCTTTGGAATCACCTTTGACATTCCCTCCTGCGTGGCCATTGGGCTGCTCTTCGCCATCAACTCCATCCAGGCCATCGGCGACTTCACCGCCACCACCGTGGGCGGCCTGGACCGGGACCCCACGGACCAGGAGCTCCAGGGCGGTATTATTGCCTACGGCTTCAGCAACATCCTGACGGCCTTTTTCGGCGGCCTGCCCACGGCCACCTATTCCCAGAACGTGGGTATTGTCATCACCAACAAGGTGGTGAACCGGATCGTGTTTGTCATGACCGGCGGCTTTTTGCTGCTGGCGGGATTGTCCCCCAAGTTCGCGGCGGTGCTGACCACCATCCCCCAGTGCGTTCTGGGCGGGGCCACCATCACCGTTTTTTCCACCATCGCCATGACGGGCATGAAGCTCATCGCCTCCCAGAGCCTGACGGCCCGGAACACCACCATCGTGGGCCTGTCCGCCGCCCTGGGCGTGGGGGTCAGCCAGGCCAGCGGGGCCCTGGGTCAGTTCCCCGACGGCTTTACCATGATCTTCGGCAAGTCCCCGGTGGTCATCGCCACGCTGATGGCGGTGCTTTTGAACCTGATCCTGCCCAAAGAGAAAACTTGAGAGAAGAAGCATAGAGGTAACCATGGAAATCGAAACCCTGCGTTTTCACTGCCCCGGTCTGATGGACGGCGGGCGTTTTCCCCTGGACAATACCGGCCGGGGCAAGGATTTATCCCCGGAAATGGTCCTGGAGAACCTGTGCCCCCAGGCCAAGACCCTGGCGGTCACCCTGGAGGACATGAGCCACCCCATAAAGGGCTTTACCCACTGGGTGATGTGGAATTTCCCCGCCCGGCCCGTCATCCCTGGGGGCATCCCCCAGCGGGACCGGCTGGAGAGCGGCGTGGTTCAGGGCCTCGCCTATGGCGTCCACCGCTACGCGGGGCCAAAGCCCCCCATCTGGGCCCGGCACCGCTACCGGCTGACGGTTTACGCCCTGGACTGCGTTCTGGGTCTGAGCTCCAACGCGAGGAAGAAGCACTTCCTCAAAGCGGCGGAGGGCCATGTGCTGCAAAGGGGCAGCCTGACGGCGGAATTTGGATAAACGCGCTGAAACCAGGGAGGCTTTGCCTCCCTGGTTTTTTAGAGGAATGTTCCGGCTTCCGCTCCTACGCTGTGTGCGCGCCAAACAAATGTCCTTGACAACTTGACGAGCGTTGGATTGCGCGTTATAATCGACAACAAAATGGGCCACATTCTGGCGCTGTGTAATAAATGCAACAACGAAAAGAGAGGAACGGCATGTATTGCAGACGGTGTGGGCAAGTGATTCCGGACTCTGCGGTGGTGCGCGGCGGCGCTGCCGCCGCGCTTATGGCGAGGGAATTGAGCCGACTAGCGTAACGGGTCGTCATCCGGAGCGGAAATCAGAGAGGCCCTGGCCTCTCTGATTTTGGTTTCGGGAACCTTCCGCCCGGAGTGTTTAGGGCGCGGGGAGGGCACGCCCCGTGGGGCCGCCCTTGCAATTTCCTTCCTGGGGCGCTATAATTCAACATGCTGAACCGTTTTGCTTCCCGCTTGAAAGGAGGAATCCCCTGTGAATTTTGTTTTCATCTCCCCCAACTTCCCCGAGGCTTACCGCTGGTTCTGCGTCCGGCTTCGGGAGAACGGCGTCAACGTTTTGGGCGTGGGGGACGCGCCCTATGACTTCCTCCACCCGGAGCTGAAACGGGCGCTGACGGAGTACTACCGGGTGGACAGTCTGGAGGACTACGAGCAGGTTCTTCGGGCCCTGGGATACTTCACGGGGCGGTACGGCAAAATGGATTGGGTGGAGAGCAACAACGAGTACTGGCTGGAGCTGGACGCCCGGCTGCGGACGGACTTCCACATCACCACCGGGCCAAGGGCCCACGAGATTGAAAAGTACAAAAGCAAGCTGGCGATGAAGACGTACTATCAAAAGGCCGGGATTCCCTGCGCCCGCTGCGCTCCGGTGACGGACCTGGAGGCGGGGCTGGCCTTCGCGCGCGGGGCGGGGTATCCCCTTGTGGTCAAGCCGGACAACGGCGTGGGGGCCGTGGCCACCTGGCGGCTGGAGAACGAGGAGGACCTGCGCCGCTTCTTCCAGGACCCGCCGGAGGCCCCCTACCTCATGGAGGAATACGTCTCCGGCGCTGTCACCACCTATGACGGCGTGTGCGATTCCAAGGGGGAGGTGCTCTTTGCCGCCAGCCATGTGACCCGGAACTCCATCATGGATATGGTGAACGAACACGTGCCGACCTATTACTATGTGGACAAGGAGGTTCCCGCCGACGTGGAGGCGGCGGGAAAGGCCACGTTGAAGGCCTTTGGCGCGGCCAGCCGGTTTTTCCATTTGGAATTTTTCCGCCTGACGGAGGCCAAGCCGGGGCTGGGAGACGTGGGAGACATTGTGGCCCTGGAGGTCAACATGCGCCCAGCCGGGGGCTATACCCCGGATATGCTGAATTTCAGTCAGAGTGCGGACGTGTACCAAATCTGGGCGGATATGGTGGCTTTTGATCAACTGCGGCATACCTACATCGGGCCCCACAGCTACTGTGTCTATGCCGGGCGGCGGGACGAGGCGCGCTATGACATCTCCCTGGGCCAGCTGGAGGCCCGGTGCGGCGACCGGGCCCGGCTGTTCACCCGGATGCCGGACGCTTTGGCGGGGACCATGGGGAATCAGGTTGCCATTGCCTGCTTCGATACCATGGAGGAAGTGGACCTCTTCGTCCGGGCGGCCTTCCGGCTGCGGAACGGAGGATAAACAGCAGGGGCGGCGGGAGCCGCCCCTGCTGTTTTAAAAATTTTTCTCCAGACGGAAACTTTTTATAGGGCTTCTCCGTCCAATAGACAGAAGCCAACCACAAGGCCATTTTGACACAAGGAGATTTAATATGAAAAAGAAGTTTCTCGCGCTGGCTCTGGCGCTGACCCTGGCCGTCTCCCTGGCCGCCTGCGGCGGCAAGGACGCCCCCGCCCAGGACGGCACACCCGACAACGCCCCGGAGGTCAGCGCCCCTGAGACAGAGGCCCCCGAGACCCCGGGGGAGAGCCCCAAGGAGATTGACCTCGCCGCCTTTTACGACGCCCTCAGGGCGGAGAGCATCTGGCCGGAGCTGATGAAGCTGGAGAGCTCGGGGGATACGCGGGAGCTGCTGGACAGCTACTACCCCGGCCTCTCGGAGATTTCCACCAAGCAGTGCGGAGTCTATATCGCCGAAATCTCCGCCGCCGTGGGGGAAATCGCCCTGGTGGAGGTGGAGAATGCCGGGGATGCGCAGGCGGTGGAGGATATCTTCCAGGCCCGCGTTGACTATCAGGTGGGAGACGACACGAACCCCGGCGGGGCCTGGTATCCCGAGACCATTGAGGGCTGGAAAACCAAGTCCCAAATTGTCAGCAACGGCAATTACGTCATGCTGGCGGTGGGAGACGCTGCCGGAGCCGCCGTGGAGAGCTTTGAGGCGCTGTTCGCTTAAAAGAAACAGAGCTCTAAAAAAGATGGTGTGGGGCCTGGCCCCCTGGCCAGGCCATTCCAAATGAAGGGAATGGCTGAACCGGGGGGTCAGGCCCCACAAAACCATTTACGGTTCTTCTTCCTCCGCTAGGTTTTCCAGAGCTACCCGGACGGCCTCCACCACAAAGGCGGTGAAGGTGCAGTTTGTGCCGCGGATGGCCTCTTCAACCTGTTGAATGACCACGGTTGGGAAACGGATGGACTTTGTGGCGGAAACAGGGACATCCGGGACATTTGGAATTTTGAATTTTCTCATCATACACCCCGCAATATATTTTGCGCTTAATTTGCAATAAAATTGTATTGCATAATGCGCCTTGCGAATGTGACGCAATTTTGCAATAATTTCTTATTGCAAAGCGCGCGATATTCCTGGAAGAAATTTGTCACGCACGCAGCTTGCGCATTTTGGGAATATATGGTAAGATAAGCAAAGGTGGATTATGTGAAAGAGAGGCGACAAAAATGAGTACGGTCCCAAAGTACTACTCAACGCTGTTCAATGCCGTTACGGACGCGCTGCGGGAGCTGGAACAGCACAACTACGGAAACGCGACGGATTTGCTGATGCACGGACAGCTCCAGGCGGAGGGAGAATACACCGCCTGGATGGAAGAGCAAAAGAAATCATAAAAGAGGCGGAGCTGTCAGGCTCCGCCTCTTTGCGTATTCCAAATATCCTTGGGCTTAGAGGTTTTTCAGCACGCCGCTCTCCTCGTTGAAGGCGTTGATCAGCTCGTCCAGGTCCTTGGCCTGGGCATGGACCGCGCCCCAGGTGCCCTCGGTGTCGTACCACAGGGCGTTGAGGTCGTGCATGTCCTTCCCCTGCTGCTCCACCCAGGTGTAGTATTTCAGGTGGTGGACCCGCTTGCGGTCCGCGTAGGTCAGCTCGATGAGGTTGTCGGTCTTGAGCCCCAGGATGTGGAGGTTGTGGTCCAGCCGGGCCTCCTCTCCGGTGTACGCGCCGAACTGGTCATTCAGCTCCTGAATCCGGCTCCGGTACATGACGGCGGAGTCCGTCAGCACGGTGCCCACCACGTCCCGGTCCGTGAACTCGTAGTACTTCGCCATCTTGATGCAGCACAGCACGTTGGCGATGCCGGAGATGCCAAGCCAGGTCAGCTTTTCAACCAGGGCCGGGTCCAGCTTGAGGGTGTGGAGCAAATAGTCCTGGCCCTCGGGGGTGTTGAAAAGGCGCAGGAGCCGCTGGGAGTCCTCGTCGTCAATGGCGATGGCCATATCCGTGTTTTTCACATTGTGAATCCAGGGGATATGCTTGTCTCCGATGCCCTCGATCCGGTGGCCGCCAAAGCCGTTGTTCAGAATCGTGGGGCACTGGAGGGCCTCGCCCACACCCAGCTTGAGGTGGGGATAGCGCTCCTTCAGAAGGTCCCCGGCGCTCATGGTTCCGGCGGAGCCGGAGGTGAAGCAGGCGCCGGCGAAGCGGTCTCCGGGACGCTTGACGGCCTCGAACACGTCCGCCAGGGCGGTGCCGGTGACGTTATAGTGCCACAGGGGATTCCCCATCTCCTCAAACTGGTTGAAGATCATGTACTGGGGGTCCTGCTTGAGCTCGTTGGTCTTGTCGAAGATCTCTTTCACGTTGGACTCGCAGCCGGGGGTGGCGATGACCTCCGCCCCGATCTCGTGGAGCCAGTCGAAGCGCTCCTGGCTCATCTCGGCGGGGAGAATGGCCACGCCCTGGGCCCCCAGCAGCTTGGAGTTGAACGCGCCGCCCCGGCAGTAGTTGCCGGTGGAGGGCCAGACGGCCTTGTGGACATCCACGTCGAACTGGCCCGTCACCAGCCGGGGGGCAAGGCACCCAAAGGAGGCCCCGACTTTATGGCAGCCCGTGGGGAACCACTTGCCCACCATGGCGATGACGCGGCAGGGCACGCCGGTGAGCTCCGGGGGCAGCTCGATGTAATTGGGCACGGCCTGGAAGAGGCCGCCGCTCTCCTTGGCCTCGTTCTTCCAGGTGACCCGGAAGAGGTTCAGGGGGTTCACGTCCCAGAGGCCCACGTTTTTCAGCTTGTCCTGGACCTTGCCGGGGATGGTCTCCGGGTGCCGCATCTGGGCGATGGTGGGGATGAGGATGTTGTTCTCCCGGGCTTTTTTCAGGTTGTGCTCCAGGCCTTGGCGGTGGATGGTGAGATCGATCATACTAAGTTCCCTCCTGTTTGTTCATGTCAATATAGGAATACAGGGTATACTTGGAAATGCCGAAGTACTTCGCCACTTTGTCGCCGGACTTGGTGATGAGGAAGGCCCCGTTTTGGCTGAGGAACTGGATGGCCTTTACCTTGTCCTCCTTGTTCATCACGGCGGCGGGCTTGCCCACCAAGGCCACGGACTGCTGGATCAGCTCATCCAGCAAATCGCTGACGTTGGTGATGCGCTCCGGCTCGGAAGGGACCTCCTCCCCGGTGGAGGTCAGGTCGTGGAGGGCCTCCTCCATGAGGATGAGGCGGGAGATGTCGTAGTTGACGGCCAGGATGGCGGAGACCTTCCCTTTCCGGTCCCGGATATAGACGGTGGAGGATTTCAAAATCTTCCCGTCCGGGGTTTTGGTGAGGTAGCAGAGGTGGTCCTTGGGCTCCGGGTCCTGGGTGCGCAGCTGCTCCATCACCACGTTGGACGCGCCGTCCCCCACCTTCCGGCCGGACACATGGCCGTTGGCGATAAAGACGATGGAGCGGTCCGGGTCCCGGCTTAAATCGTGGATGGCCACCTCGCAGTTGGAACCGAATTGGGCGGCGATGCCGGCGGCTACCTGGCGCAGCAGCTCCAGCTTGCTGTTTTCCGTGGGTGCTCCCCCCTTTTTAGGCTGATTTTTGGATAAAGACACCGATTCATACTAGCATCATACCACGAAGTTTCGGAGAAATCAACAGCAATTCAAAAAAATTTTTTGGTTTTCTAAAATTTTGTTTGACAACGGGAAATCTTGTGCTATGATAGGGTTATAGGGAACAGGCGGCGAGGTTGCGAAGCCGTCAACATAAAATAAAAACGGAGGTCTGCATCATGGATTTCGAGAAGATCAAGTCGGCCGCGGAGGGCTACAAGGCGGAGATGTCCCGGTTCCTGCGGGACATGATTTCCCATCCCAGCGAGAGCTGCGAGGAAAAAGAAGTGGTGATGTGCATCAAGGCCGAAATGGAGAAGCTGGGCTTTGACAAGGTGGAGATCGACGGCCTGGGCAACGTCATCGGCTGGATGGGCCAGGGCGAAAAAATCATTGCCATCGACTCCCACATCGACACCGTGGGCATCGGAAACATTGACAACTGGGAAGCGGACCCCTACAAGGGCTATGAGACCGACGATATCATCTTCGGCCGGGGCGGAAGTGACCAGGAGGGCGGCATGGCCTCCGCCGTATACGGCGCCAAGATCATGAAGGACCTGGGGCTGATTCCCGAGGGCTACAAGATCATGGTGGTGGGCTCCGTCCAGGAAGAGGACTGCGACGGCATGTGCTGGCAGTACATCGTCAACAAGTATTTCCAGGGTCCCGAGGACGCCCGGAGCAAGATTGAGTTTGTGATCTCCACCGAGCCCACCGACGGCGGCATTTACCGGGGCCACCGGGGCCGCATGGAAATCCGGGTGGACGTGAAGGGCGTTTCCTGCCACGGCTCCGCCCCCCACCGGGGCGACAACGCCATCTACAAGATGGCCGACATCCTCCAGGACGTCCGGGCCCTGAACGAAAACGGCGACGGCCCCTCCAACGCCGTCAAGGGCCTGGTGAAGATGCTGAATCCCGAGTTCAACCCCGAGCATTACGAGGACGCCCAGTTCCTGGGCCGGGGCACCTGCACCACCAGCCAGATTTTCTACACCTCCCCCAGCCGCTGCGCCGTGGCGGACAGCTGCTCCATCTCCATCGACCGGCGCATGACCGCCGGGGAGACCTGGGACTCCTGCCTGGAGGAAATCCGCCAGCTGCCCAGCGTGAAGAAATACGGGGACGACGTGAAGGTCTCCATGTACATGTACGACCGTCCCGCCTGGACGGGAACCGTCTATGAGACGGAGTGCTTCTTCCCCACCTGGATCAACAAGGCCGGCGCGGCCCATGTCCAGGCCCTGGTGGACGCCCACCACGCCCTTTGGGGCCAGGAGCGCGTCGGCCACGCCGACGCGGACCAGGCCAAGGACGCCATGCACCTGCGCGCCGGCCGCCCCCTGACGGACAAGTGGACCTTCTCCACCAACTGCGTGTCCATCCAGGGCCGCTACGGCATCCCCTGCGTGGGCTTCGGCCCCGGCGCTGAGTCCCAGGCCCACGCCCCCAACGAGATTACCTGGAAGCAGGACCTGGTGACCTGCGCCGCCCTGTACGCCGCCGCCATCCCCCTGTACAAGCCGGAGAACAAGACCGCCGACGTGACGGAGTTCCGCCAGAGCCTGACGGACAACGACATCAAATAATCATACCCAATCACAGATTCTAATTATTAAAATAAAGGGGTACAACACTATGTCTAAGACCATCGAGCTGGCGCAGCACCTGGAGAAGCTGCACATCAACAATATGTACAAGTCCGACTTCTACTGGACCTGGGACAAGACCGATGAGGAGCTGGACGCCATCTTCACCGTGGCCGACGCCCTGCGGGATCTCCGGGAGCGGAACAAGTCCACCCGGATCTTTGACTCCGGCCTTGGCATCTCCATCTTCCGGGACAATTCCACCCGGACCCGGTTCTCCTTCGCCTCCGCCTGCAACCTGCTGGGCCTGACCGTCCAGGACCTGGACGAGAAGAAATCCCAGATCGCCCACGGCGAGACCGTCCGGGAGACCGCCAACATGGTTTCCTTCATGGCCGACGTCATCGGCATCCGGGACGACATGTTCATCGGCGAGGGCCACAAGTACCAGAAAACCTTCATGGACGCCGTGAAGGAAGGCTACCGGGACGGCATCCTGGAGCAGCAGCCCACCCTGGTAAACCTCCAGTGCGACGTGGACCACCCCACCCAGTGCATGGCCGACATGCTCCACATCATCCACCAGTTCGGCGGCGTGGAAAACCTCAAGGGCAAGAAGATCGCCATGACCTGGGCCTACTCTCCCTCCTACGGCAAGCCCCTCTCCGTTCCCCAGGGCGTCATCGGATTGATGACCCGCTTCGGCATGGACGTGGTCCTGGCCCATCCCGAGGGCTATGACGTGATGCCCGAGGTGGAGGAGATCGCCAAAAAGAACGCCGCCGCCACCGGCGGAAGCTACAAAAAGGTCGCGACGATGGAAGAGGCCTTCCAGGACGCGGACATCGTGTATCCCAAGAGCTGGGCTCCCTTCGCCGCCATGGAGGAGCGGACCAAGCTCTACCAGGCGGGCGACCAGGCGGGCATCGACGCCCTGGAGAAGAAGCTCCTGGCCCAGAACGCCCAGCACAAGGACTGGACCTGCTCCGAGGAGATGATGAAGAAGACCCGGAACGGCTCCGCCCTGTACCTCCACTGCCTCCCCGCCGACATCACCGGCCTGAGCTGCCCCGAGGGCGAGGTGGACAACTCCGTGTTCGACCGTTACCTGGTGCCCCTGTACAAGGAGGCCAGCTACAAGCCCTATGTCATCGCGGCCATGATCATGATGAGCAAGGTCAAGGACCCCGTGTCCGCCCTCATGGCCCTGGACGCCGCCGGCAAGCGGAAGTTCTTCTGAGAGGCCGCGCGTCATGGGTAAACGTATCGTAGTCGCTCTGGGCGGCAACGCCCTGGGCAATAACCTGCCGGAGCAGATGGCGGCGGTGAAGCAGACCGCCAGGGCCATTGTGGACCTGATTGAGCAGGGCCACCAGGTGGTCATCGCCCACGGCAACGGCCCCCAGGTGGGCATGATTCAAAACGCCATGACCGAGCTGACCCGCTCGGACCCCGAGAAGTATATCCCCTGCCCCTTGTCCGTGTGCGTGGCCATGAGCCAGGGCTACATCGGCTATGACCTTCAGAACGGACTGCGGGAGGAGCTGCTGGACCGCGGCATCAACAAGGGGGTTGCCACCGTGCTCACCCAGGTGGAGGTGGACCCCCACGACCCCGCCTTCCAGAATCCCACCAAGCCCATCGGCGCCTTCATGACCCGTGAGGAGGCGGACGCTTTGGTGAAGGAGCGGGACTACAAGGTGGTGGAGGACGCCGGGCGGGGCTACCGCCGGGTGGTGGCCTCTCCCAAGCCGGTCTCCATTGTGGAAATCCAGTCCATCCAGGACATGGTGGAGGCCGGGCTGGTGGTGGTGGCCTGCGGCGGCGGCGGCATCCCCGTCTTTAAGACCGAGGGGCACCACCTCAAGGGCGCGGCGGCGGTCATTGACAAGGACTTTGCCAGCGAGAAGATGGCCGAGCAGCTGGACGCCGACGTGCTGATCATCCTTACCGCCGTGGAAAAGGTGGCGGTGAACTTCGGGAAGGCGGACCAGAAATGGCTGGACAGCCTGACCCCGGAGGAGGCTAGGCGCTACATGGACGAGGGCCAGTTCGCCCCCGGGTCCATGCTGCCCAAGGTCCAGGCGGCGGTGCAGTTCGCCGAGTCCCGCCCGGGCAGGACGGCCCTCATCACCCTGCTGGAAAAGGCGGGGGCGGGTGTGGCCGGAGAGACCGGAACCACCATTACCGCGTGAGAACCCCTATAAGCGCTGAAAAAAGGACCGCCCCGATGGGCGGTCCTTTTGCGCGTGGGGGTCGTCAGCTCATGAACAGCTGCACCCAGTAGTGCTTATAACCGGAGGGGGCCTTTACATAGCCGATGCCGATGGAGGAGAAGTCCCCCTTTAGGATGTTGGCCCGGTGGCCCTCGGAGTTCATCCAGGAGTCCATGACGGCGGCGGGGGAGCTCTGCCCGGCGGCAATGTTCTCGCCCATGGAGCCGGCGGAAATGCCCGCTTCCTCCACAGCGGTGAAGCAGCTGGTCCCGTTGGGCCGGGTGTGGGAGAAGGACTGCACAATTTCCTCCGCCCGGAGCTGGGCCACGTCGGTGAGGGCGTCGTCCAGGGTCAGGGGAGACTTGCCGTTTTGCGCCCGGGCGGCGTTGACCAGCTCCAGCACGCCCTGGCGCATGGCCTGGAGGTCGCCGCTGTCGGGCGCGCCGGGGGTCTCGCCGCCGGGGGCTTCACCGCCGCCAGGAGTTTCGCTGCCGCCGGGGGTCCCGCCGCCTGGAGCGTCGCTGTCGGATTGGATGATATACAGCAGGGACCAGAAGTCCTGATAGCCGCCATAGCCCTTGTCGTCGTGGACATAACCCACGCTCAGGTGGGTGTGCTCCTGGTTCATCAGGGCGGTGCGGGCGCTCGGAGTGGACAGCACCTTTTCCAGGGCCGCCTCTGCCGTGTCATAGCCGGTGCCCACCACAAGACTTTCGTCCACGTAGACCGCGGGCACGCCGGTTTTCTCCAGCACGGAGCTCCAGTCGCTGCCGTCGGCCCGAATCTCGATATAGCCGCCGGAGAGGTCCTTGGCCCGTATTTGCGCCGCCTGATCCAGGCTGTCCATGGCTTCCAGGGGCTTCAATCCCGCCTTGGTCCGCTGGGCGTTCAGCAGGCGCAGCAGCTCCGCGGCGGCTGCCTCCGGCGCGGGCTTGGAGGGCTGGGGCTTCTCGGGCGTTTTCTCTGGGGTTTTCTCAGGGGCCTTTTCCGGAGTTTTCTCCGGCGCGTTCGGAGTTTCCTCCTGTCCCCCGGCGGGGGGTTCGGAACCGACGTGCTGGGCCATGCGGTAGATCACCGCGCAGCCCTGGCCCCGGTTCATGGTGACCGTACCGCCAAAGGTCCCGTCGGAATAGCCTCCGATGATGCCCAGGGCGTACACATTGGACACCGCATTCCGGTAGGCGTCGCGGATGCCGTCCCAGTCGGCGATTTTTTCTGCGGCGGCGGCTTTCTCCTCCTCGCCGGCGGAGGCGCCCCTTTGGGCCATGATGTTGGTCATGAGCTGGGCCATGTCATAGCGGCTAATGGGTTTGTCCATGGTCCCGGCTTCCCGGTACAGGGACGCGAAGCTGGCGCCCTTGAGGACCCCGGCCTGGGACAGGGCTTCCGTGTTGGGGACGAACCAGCCCAGGTTCTTGTTGGCCTCCGTGCTGTTCTCCTTGACGGCGTCCGGGTAGAAGGCCCGGGACAGCATGACGCAGAACTGGGCCCGGGTCACTTGGGAGGCGGGCTTGAAGGACCCATCGGCGTAGCCGGAGGTGATGCCCTTGGCGGCACATTCTTGAATGGCGTCGTGGAAGGTGTGGGACTGGGGCACGTCGCGGAACTCCGCCGCCAGGGCGGGGACGCTGAGCGCCATGCACAGGGACAGGGCCAGAAGCAGGGATAGCGGTTTTTTCATTACGCGTTCTCTCCTTTTTTAGTTTGTTCCATTATAACCCCCCCTGCCGCCGTGCCGCAAGAGGAAAAACCCTCCGGCGGCGTTGTCTGCGGAAAAGAGGTGCTGTCCGCTCCCGGATTTTGGGAAAACCTCCGTCGTTTTTCACGATGAATGGCGTGGAAGATGCCGGATTTTTCGTGAAACCGGCTGGAAAAATGGCCGGATTTCATTTTCCTGTTGCGCTGAAAAAGACAGACATGTATAATAACAAATCAAGACAGGCGAAAGGCGCTCCAAAGCGGGGAGGCCGGACGCCGGAGGGCCGCTTTCAAGCGGCGGAGGGAACGCCCTATGCAGACGATGAACGTGTTCAACGACATCCTGGGCCTGTACATTATTCTGGTTCTGGTACTGGTAGTTTTGCCGCCGAAACAGAATAGTGCGTTTGGTCATGCGCGAAACAAGGGCGCGGTCAACGGTTTCCTCCGCTAAGCGGCGTGAAACGGCCGGTCCCCAAAACCGGAACTCTTGCAAGTCCGTGACCCGACGAGGGACACGGGCTTTTTTGCTTTTCACACCGAAAGGAGATGCTGAGCATGGAACTGACAGGCGCGCAGATTTTGATGGAGGGCCTGGCCCGGGAGGGCGTGGAGCGGGTATTCGGCTACGCCGGGGCCACCATCTGCCCCATTGCCGACGCCCTGCGGGAGGACCCCAATATGGACTATACCCTGGTTCGCACGGAGCAGAACGCCGGGCACATGGCCTCCGGCTATGCCCGGGTGACGGGAAAGACCGGGGTGTGCATTGTCACCTCCGGCCCGGGGGCCACGAACCTCATCACCGGCGTGGCCACGGCCTATATGGACTCCATCCCCCTGGTGGCGGTGACGGGGCAGGTGCCCTCCAACCTCCTGGGGCGGGACATCTTCCAGGAGGTGGACATCACCGGGGCGGTGACCCCCTTTACCAAGCACTGCTATTTGGTGAAGGACGCCGCTCAGCTGCCGGTGGTTTTGAAGGAGGCGTTTCACATCGCCTCCACGGGCCGCCCAGGGCCGGTGCTCATCGACATCCCCGTGGACGTGCAGGAGCAGCTGGTGACGGACGTGGAATTTCCCGAGGAGGTCCGCATCCGGGGCTATAACCCCAGCGTCCGGGGAAACGACAAGCAGATTTCCAACGTGGCGGCGGCCATCGGCGTGGCCCAAAGGCCGGTGATCTGCGCCGGGGGCGGCGTGTTCCTGGCCCATGCCGAGGAGGAGCTGCGGCAGTTTGCCGAAGCCACCGGCATCCCGGTGGTCACCACCATGATGGGCCTCTCTCTTCTGCCCACGGAGCACCCGCTGAACATGGGCATGATCGGGGCCCACGGAAACAATACGGCCAACAAGGCCCTGGTGAAGTCCGACCTCCTCATTATGATCGGCACCCGGGTGGCGGACCGGGCCATCGTTTCCCCGGATGAGATTCAAAAGCGGATGGCCAACATCCACATTGACGTGGACCCCGCCGAAATCGGGAAAAACATGCAGTCCACCCTCCCCCTGGTGGGGAACGCCAAGGTGATTCTCCAGCAGCTCATGGAGCGGGGGGCCCGGGCGGAGTGCGGGGATTGGCGGGAGATGCTCCAGGAGCTCCGCCGGACAAACCTGGGCCGGGGCTATCCCGCAAAGGACGGGTACGTTTTCCCGGGCCGCCTCCTGCGGCTTTTGGGCGAGCGATTGGACAAGGACGCCGCCGTCTGCGTGGACGTGGGACAGAATCAAATTTGGGCCTGCAAGCACCTGCGGCTCAACGGGGCCCGGTTTTTGACCAGCGGGGGGCTTGGCACCATGGGCTATGCCATCCCCTGCGCCGTGGGGGTAAAGACCGCCCAGCCGGGCCGCCAGGTGGTGGCTGTCTGCGGCGACGGGTCCTTCCAGATGTCCATGAATGAGCTGGCCGCCGTGAAGGCGGGAGGCTTTGATTTAAAAATCCTCCTCTTCCGCAACGGCGTCCTGGGCCTTGTGAACCAGATTCAAAGCAAGGAGCCCTACCACGGCCCCTTCGGCGTGCGGCTGGAGGGAGACCCGGACTTCGCCGCCATCGCCTCTGCCTACGGCATCCCCAGCATGACGCTGCGGGACGAGGCCAAGGTGGAGGAGACCCTGGAACGCTTCTTGGGGGCGGAGGGGCCCTGCCTCCTCATCGCGGAGGTGAGCCCCGAGTGGAAAACTACGGACTGAGAGGGAGGACGGAAGGATGAAACAGACGATTTCCATTTTGGTGGAGAACCGGGCGGGCGTTTTGAACCGAGTGGCCAGCCTGTTTTCCCGCCGGGCCTTCAACATCGACTCCCTGGCGGTGGGCGTGACGGACGACCCCTCCCTCTCCCGGATGACCATTATTGTGGACAACGGGAACAGCGTGGTGGAGCAGGTGGAAAAGCAGCTGAACAAGCTGGTGGAGGTCATCAAGGTTCGCACCCTGGACGAGGGGAACATGATTGGCCGGGAATTGATGATTATAAAAGTCAGCGCCAACAAAAACAACCGAGAACACATTATGACCATCTGCAACATCTGCGGGGCCAAGGCGGCGGACATTTCCCCCACCTCCATGACCCTGGAGATTTCCGACACCCCGGACCGGGTGGACGTGTTTGAGGAGATGATGCGGCCCTTCAACATTTTGGAGGTGGCCCGGACCGGGGTCATCGCCCTGCAAAAGGGCGGGGGAAAAATCTAACGACAGGAAGGAGTAACACGATATGGATAAAGCGCAGAAAAAAGCCCTGACGGAGGAGTGGAAGAACCGCCGCCCAGAGATGGGGGTCATTTCCCTGCGGTGCAAGGAGACGGGAGAGGTCTTTTTGGGAACCGCCAAGGACACGAAAGCGGCGTTTAACAGCGTCCGGGCCAAGCTCTCCGGCGGCATACACCCCAACAAGCGGCTGATGGAGCTGTGGAAGCAGTACGGCGAGGAGGGCTTCGAGCTCTCCGTGGCCGCCGTGCTGGAGTATGAGGACCCGCTGGAGGACCACACGGAGGAGCTGGAGACCCTGCGGGAGCTGTGCCTGGCAGAGGACAAACATGCGGTGAAAATATGGAAATAAACCGTTGGAGGAGGAGCGTGCGCCTATGAAAATCAGAGCCACTGCGGCCATCATGGAGTGCTTGTTGGAGCAGGAGGTGGATACCGTTTTCGGCTACCCCGGCGGCACCATCCTCAACGTCTATGACGAGCTGTACCGTTACCAGGACAAGATTCACCACGTATTAACCGCCCACGAGCAGGGGGCGGCCCACGCGGCGGACGGCTACGCCCGGTCCACCGGGAAGGTCGGGGTGTGCTTTGCCACCTCCGGCCCCGGGGCCACGAACCTGACCACCGGCATCGCAACCGCGTATCTGGATTCCTCCCCGGTGGTCTTTATCACCTGCAATGTTACGGAGGCCACGTTGGGCAAGGATGCCTTCCAGGAGGTGGACATCACCGGCATTGCCATGCCGATTACGAAAGCCACCTTCCTGGTTCGGGACCCGGCGACGATTCCCGCCGTTATGCGCCAGGCCTTCGCCGTGGCCGCCAGCGGGCGACCGGGGCCGGTGCTCATCGACTTTTTGAAGGACGTGACCTTCCCCAGCGTGGAAATCGAGTATGAGTTCGTCCCCTGGCGGGAGAACCGGGGCTGCGCCGGGATGCGGGAGCTGAATCGGGACCACGAGCTGAAAAAGCCCACGCCAAATAAGGAGGACGTGGACATCCTCCTGGAGATGATCCAGCAGGCCCAGCGGCCCTTCGTCATCTGCGGCGGCGGCGTGGTGCTGGGCCGGGCGGACCAGGAGTTTTTGGAGTTTGCCGAGAAGCTGGACGCCCCGGTGGCCATCAGCCTCATGGGCGGCGGCGGCTTCTCCGGGAGCCACCCCCTGACCACCGGCATGATCGGCATGCACGGGTCCAAGGCCTCCAACACCGCCTGTGACGAGTGCGACCTCCTGATCGCCGTGGGCTGCCGCTTCTCCGACCGGGTGGCCCTGAACCCGGCCACGTTCGCCCGGCAGGCGAAAATTGTCCAGATCGATATTGACCGGGCGGAGATCGACAAGAACGTACTGACGGACCACCACATCATTGGCTCCGCCCGGCGGGTGCTGGCCATGCTGAACGAGAAGCTGCCCCAGTACGACCACAGCGCCTGGAAGGCCCACATCCTGCCCCTCCGGGCCCCGTCGGTGGCGGAGGACAGCGACCACCTGACCCCCCAGCAGGTGCTGGAGACCATCCGTCTCCAGATGCCGGAGGACGCCATTGTGGCCACCGACGTGGGCCAGCATCAAATGTGGGCCATTAAGTACCTCCACTTCCAGTATCCCGGGCAGATGCTCACCTCCGGCGGCTTTGGCACCATGGGCTTTGGCCTGGGGGCCGCCATCGGGGCCCAGACCGCCCACCCGGGCAAGAGGGTCTTTCACATCACCGGGGACGGGTGCTTTCGCATGAACTGCCATGAATTGGCGACCGTGGCCTACTACAAGCTGCCCATTATTACGGTGGTGTTCAACAACGGCACTCTGGGCATGGTCCGCCAGTGGCAGAGCCTTATCTACGGAAAGCGCTACTCCGAGACCACCCTGGACCGGGGACCGGACTTCGTGAAGCTGGCGGAGGCCTATGGCATCCGGGGCTTCCGGGTGGAGACGGCGGCGGATATGGAACGGGTGCTGGCGGAGGCTCTGGCGGTGGAGGAGCCCGCCGTCCTGGATTGCCGGCTGGACATTGACGAGATGGTCCGGCCCATGGTGGCCTCCGGGTCCGAGATTACGGATTTCCTGCTGAGCGAAGGAGGAGAGGTATGAGAAAGCAATGGGACACGGAGAAAAAGCTCTACACCCTCTGCATCCTGACGGAGGACACCCCCGGTATTCTCAGCCAGGTGGCGAGGCTCTTCTCCCGGAAGGGCTATAACATCGAGTCCATCGTCTCCGGCGCCACGGACCGGCCCCACACCGCCCGCATTTCCATTGAGCTGCTGGCGGACGAGCTGGTGGTCAACCAGCTGGCCACCCAGTGCCGCAGGCTCCTGGGAGTTCAGGCGGTGAAGATCTTTGACGAGGAGACCTGCATCCGCCGGGAGATTGCCCTTATCAAGGTCCGGGCGGCGGATCACGGAACCCGGGACGAGATCATTCAGCTGACCAACATCTTCCGGGGCCATATCATCGACGTGGACAAGGAGTCCCTGACGGTCTGGGTCTTCGGCTCCCAGAGCAAGAACGCGGCGCTGATTCAGATGCTGGAGGACTTCGGCATCCTGGAGATTGCCAAGACGGGTACTATCGCCATCGAAAGAGGGCGTAGCACGATATATGACGAGAGCAAATTGAAGGAGGAATATGAATATGGCAAGAATGTACTATGAGAAGGACTGCGACCTGGGCAAGCTGGACGGGAAGAAAATCGGCGTCATCGGCTACGGTTCCCAGGGCCACGCCCATGCCCTGAACCTGAAGGAATCCGGCTGCGACGTGTGCGTGGGCCTGCGCCAGGGCTCCAAGAACTGGGCCAACGCTGAGAAGGCGGGACTGAAGGTCCAGACCGTGGCGGACACCGCCAAGTGGGCCGATATCATCATGATTCTGGTGAACGACGAGGTCCAGGCGGACGTTTATAAGAAAGATATCGCCCCCAACCTGGAGGCGGGGAACATGCTGATGTTCGCCCACGGCTTCAACATCCACTTCAAGCAGATCGTGCCCCCCGCCGGGGTGGACGTG
>CAQXTN010000018.1:0-36636 GCA_948916585.1 uncultured Oscillibacter sp.
CCACCCGGGGCATCGACGTGGGCGCGAAATACGAAATCTACTGCATCATCGCGGAACTGGCGAAGCAGGGCAAGAGCATCATTATGATCTCCTCCGAAATGAGCGAGCTGATTGGCATGTCCGACCGGATCATGGTCATGTGCGACGGCCGGGTCACCGGCTTCATCGACGGAAAAGACGCCAACCAGGAGAACATCATGGCCCTGGCCACCCAGTTTGAATAAGGAGGAGAGAAACCATGGAGAACAGAAAAATTACCACGAAATCCGTCATGAATTTCCTGTCCAACAACGCCATCATTATTCTCATTTTGCTCCTGGCCTTTGTGGTGGGCTGCGTTACGGAGAACTTCTTCAAGCCCGCAAACTTCAAGAATCTGGTGGTCAACGTGTCCCCCCGGTTCATCATCGCCTGCGGCGTGTCCGGCTGCCTCATCACCAAGGGCACGGACCTGTCCGCCGGACGTCAGGTGGGCCTTTCCGCCTGCCTTGCCGCCATGATGCTCCAGAGCGTGGACTACGCTGCCCGGGCCCTGCCCTGGATGCCGGACCTTCCGTGGTTCGTGGCCCTGCTGGTGGTCATCCTCATCATGGCGGTATTCGGAGCCATCAACGGCTGTGTCATCGCCTTTTTGAAGGTCCCCCCCTTCATCGCCACCCTGGGCATGCAGACCATTGTTTACGGCCTCTGCTCCGTGGTGACGGGCAACGATCCCCTGGGCGGCTTTAAGAGCTCTTACTCCCAGGTGGCCCTGGGCTCCCTGGGCCCTATCCCGTACCTTGCCATCTTCGCCGTCATCGTGGGGGCCTACATGCTGTTCCTCTACAACAAGACCCGGCACGGCAAATACATGTACGCCATCGGCGGCAATGAAAACGCGGCCCAGGTGGCGGGTGTCAACGTCCCGGCGACCTTGATCCGCATTTATGTCCTGGCCTCTATCCTGTACGCCGTGGCCGGCTTCCTGGTGGGCGCCAAGGCCGGCGGCGCCTCCACGGCTACGGGCTTTGGCTATGAGCTGGAAGCCATTGCGGCCTGCACCATCGGCGGCGTGTCCACCAACGGCGGCGTGGGCAAAGTGGGCGGCATCCTCATCGGCGTGCTGGTGTTCGAGATTTTGAAAATCTGCCTCCAGTTCCTCCGGGTGGACCCGGCTTACACCTTCATTGCCCAGGGCCTTGTCATCATCGTGGCCGTCGCCCTGGACCTGCGGAAGTATCTGGCGAAGAAGTAAAGAGCACCCGTTCTTGGAAAGAACTTCCAAAGCTCCGGCGCGAAATGCGCCGGAGCTTCTTTTCAAATAGAGCCTTTTGTTGTATACTAAAAGAAATGACAAAAAGGAGGGGACTTCCATGGAGGAATACCGGGTCCTGCTGGCCGACGACGAGGAGGAAATCCGCACCGGCATCAGCCGGAAAATCGACTGGGCCTCCCTGGGCCTTGCCCTGGTGGGAGAGGCGGGCAACGGCGAGGAGGCATTGGAGCTGGCGGAGCAGCTCCGGCCTGACGTGGTGCTCACCGACATCAAGATGCCCTTCCTGGACGGTCTGGAGCTGTGCCGGAGGCTGCGGGTCTCCCTGCCTGGGGCCCGGCTGGTGGTATTCTCCGGCTTTGACGATTTCGAGTACGCCCGTCAGGCGATGAGCATGGGGGTGTCCGAATATATCCTAAAGCCCATCAACGCCCCGGAGCTCCGGCAGGTGCTGGAGAAGCTCCGGGAGCAGCTGGACCGACAGCGGTTGGAGCGGCGGGACATGGAGACCCTGCGCCGGAGGTATGAGGAGAGCCTGCCGGTGCTGCGGGAGCTGTTCTACACCCGGCTTCTCAGCGGCCAGCTTCGCCCGGAGCAGGTCCAGGACCGGGCGGCCCGGTATGAGATTGACCTGCCCCAGGGCCTCTGGACCGTTGCCCTGGTTCATGTGGACGGCCCCGGGGATGAGGGGGAGCGGGACGAGCTGTTGCTGCTGTCCGTCCAGTCTTTTTTGGAAAAGCACTTTGCCCTGGAGGGCTGCGCCGCCCGGGTGGTGCTTTATGGGGATATGGCGGCCCTGCTGGTCCACCTGGACCGGGAGGACCGGCTCTATCCCCTGCTGGAGGAGCTGGAACGCCTCTCCCGGCTGTCCCAGAGCTATCTGGGCCTCCGGCTCACCACCGGCGTGGGCCTGCCCTGCCGGGGACCGGAGGAGCTGAACCACAGCGCCGGGGGCGCCCGGTCCGCCCTGGACTACCGGGTCCTGGCGGGGGGAAGCCGGGTCATCTATATCGGGGACTTGGAGCCCCAATCCGCCGCCGCCCCCTCCTTTGAGGAGGAGGACCAGCGGGTCCTTTCCGCCGCCGTGAAGCTGGGAGCCCGGGAACAGGCGGAGGCGGTGGTCCGGGAGCTGATGGAGCGGCTGCGCCGGGCCTCCCTCTCCCAGTGCGACCTCTTTTTGCTGGAGGTTGTGACCTGTCTGGTGCGGCTGGCCCGGTCTGGGGGACTGGCGGTGGAGGAGGTGTTTGGAGAGGGCTTCACCGGGGCGGTGTCCGTTTCCGGCTTCTCCAGCCTGGAGGAGCTGGGGAGCTGGCTGGGGGAGCGCTGCGGGCGACTTCACGACCTGCTGGGCTGGAGGCGCAGCGATTCCACCTGGCAGATGGTGGAGAGAGCCAAGGACTATATCGCCGGGCACTACACTGACGAGCAGCTCAGCGTGGAGGCCCTCTGCTCCCACATTCACCTGTCCCCCACGTATTTTTCCACCCTGTTTAAACGGGAGGTAGGCATGTCCTTCACCGCCTACGTCACCAAGGTCCGGATGGACGAGGCGGCGAGGCTCCTCCGGGAGACGGACGAGAAAACCTACCGCATCGCCGAGGCCACGGGCTTCTCGGACCCCAACTATTTCAGCTACGTGTTCAAGCGGCACTTCGGCCTGTCCCCGTCCAAGTTCCGGGCGGGACAGAGGGAGTAAAGGGGAGACGCCTGCCGGAGCTCAGGCGTTTTCCATGCCGGGCCATGGCCCGGTCTGCTTTTCCCAGAGGAAAAGCAGGCCATCTTGCAGGAAGGGAGAGCGCCTATGAACGTGTTCCGCCGCCTTGCCGCCCAATGGGGAGAGCGCTATCGCAAAATGAGTATTCAGATGGTTCTCTCCCTGTCCTTCACCGCCGTGGCGGCGGCGGGGATGCTGCTGATGAGCGTCAGCCTCATCTGGCGCTCCTCCGCCGCCAACGAGCAGCTGGTGGCGGAGAACAGCCGCCGGGTGCTGGCCCAGGCCAATTTGAACCTGGACAGCTATCTCCGGCGGATGATGCGTATTTCCGACACGGTGTATTACCGGAGCATCAAAAACATGGACCTTGCGGAGGATGATCTCACTGGAGACCTGAGCCTTCTCTACGAGGAAAACCGGGACGATCTGGTGTCCCTGGCGGTCTTTGACGGAACGGGCGCTCTGGTGTCCGCCGTACCTCTGACGGCCTTGAAACAGGACGCGGCCCCGGCGGACAGCGACTGGTTCCGGGACGCCGCCCGGAGCATGGAAAACCTCCACTTCTCCACCCCCCATGTCCAGAACATCTTCGACGACCCGGACTATCCCTATCGCTGGGTGGTCTCTCTGAGCCGCCATGTCCAGCTGACCCGGGACGGGGCCACGGAGGGCGGCGTGCTGCTGGTGGACATGAGCTTCAACGGCATCGAGCAGGTCTGCCGGGATGTGACCCTGGGCAACGGGGGATACCTCTACCTCATCGACGGCGACGGGGAGCTGATCTACCACCCCCGGCAGCAGCTGATCTACGCCGGCCTTCTGGAGGAAAACAATCGGGCGGCGGCGGAGTACCGGGACGGCAGCTATCAGGAGACCTTCCAGGGCCAGTCCCGGCAGGTCACGGTAAAGACCGTGGGCTATACCGGCTGGAAGCTGGTAGGGGTGGCCCCGGCGGTAAGCTGGCTCAGCGCCTCCCCTCAAATCCCGTTGTTTGGCCTGACGCTGCTGCTGTTTTCCATTTTTCTCATGGCCTTTTTGAACTTCCGGATTTCCGCCCGAATCTCGGACCCCATCCTAAGGCTGGAGCGGTCCATCCGAGAGCTGGATCGGGGGCTTGCCAGCGTGAAAATCGAGGAGGAGGGGGGCTGCTACGAGGTCCAGCGGCTGAGCCATGCCGTGGCTTCCATGGTCTCCACCATGCGGCACCTGATGGACGACATTGTGCGCCAGGAGGGGCGGAAGCGCCGCAGCGAGCTGGAGGTTCTCCAGTCACAGATCAACCCCCATTTTCTCTACAACACCCTGGACTCCGTCATCTGGATGACGGAGTCCGGTCAGCAGCAGGAAGCCATCCAGATGGTCACCTCCCTGGCGAGGCTCTTCCGCATCTCCCTGAGCAAGGGAAAGAGCATCATTCCCCTGGCGGACGAGCTGGAGCACGCCCGGCACTACATGAACATTCAGCAGATTCGCTTCAAAAACCGCTTCACCACGGAGATTGCCGCCAAGCCCGGGGCTGAGGAGCTGTACACCTTGAAGCTCATCGTCCAGCCCCTTTTGGAAAACGCCATCTACCATGGAATGGCCAGCGCGGAGGACGATGGGGTCATCCGGGTGACGGCCTACCGGGAGGGGGAGGACCTGCTCATCGACGTGGAGGACAACGGCTTGGGGATGCGCCCGGAGCTGGCGGCGTCTCTTTTGGACGAGGACCGGCCGGAGGTTCGGACCCGGGGGTCCGGCATTGGAGTGCGGAACGTCCACCAGCGGGTGAGCCTCACCTTTGGGGAAGGCTACGGCCTCACCATTTTCAGCGAACCGGATGAGGGTACGCTGGCGCGCATCCGCCTTCCGGCCCTGGACCGGGAGGAGGCGGAGCGCCGCCAGCAGGGGGAGGAGCTATGAAAACTGAACAGAGCGGGCGTATTCAAATCGCCATCCTGACGGCCCTGGGAATTGCGGCGGCGCTGTCCCTGGCCCTGCCCCAGCTGCTCCGGGGGGCGCGGAGGGAGCAGCTGCTGTCCCTCACTGTCATGCTCCGGGATACGGACAGCTCTGGCTGGACCGTGGCCCGGCAGGGCATGGAGCAGGCGGCGGATGAGCTGGGGGCGGAGCTGCGCTTCCTCACCCTCGCCGCCGCGGGGGACAGTGAGGAGCAGGCGGCTCTGCTCCTTCGGGAGATCGAGGACGGGGCGGCGGCCCTGGTGGTGGTCCCAGCGGACCCGGAGTCCCTGTCCGCCGCCCTGGACCCCTGGCGGGTGGTCTGCCCCACGGTGACCCTGGAGTCTCCCATGGAGGGAGCGGCGGGGGTGGTGGCCCCGGACAACGCCCAGTTGGGGAAGGAGCTGGCGCGGGCCCTGCTGGAGGACTGGGACGGCGGGGAGGTGCTGCTGCTGGATACCGCCGGGCGCTGCTCCGGGGTGGCGGCCCGGCTGGCGGCGGCGGAGGAGACCCTGATAGCGGCGGGCGCGTCCGTCCGGCGGGAGACGGAGCTGCCGGAGGAGCCCCCCCGGTGGGTGATGGCCTTCGAATCCCCGGTGACCCGGCGGGCCGCCGAGCGGCGGGAGACGGAGGGGCGGGACTTCGCCCTCTACGGCGTGGGAAGCGCCGCCGCCGTCACCGCCCAGCTGGAGCGGGGCAACATCGCCGCCATTGCCGCCTGGAGCGACTACGCCGCGGGTTTCCTGGCGGTGCGGCGGGCGGTGAACGCCGTCCAGGGACGGGAGGGGACCCTGGCCCCGCTGCCCTTCTTCATTTTGCGAGAGGAGGATATCTATGCGCCGGAAAACCAGAAGCTGCTGTTTCCCATCATGTCGTCCTCCAGCCGGTAGGCGAGGGCTTGCCGCCCTGCTGGCCTTGGCGCTGCTGGTTCTCTCCGGCTGCGGCGGGGGGAAGGAGGACAGCCTCCGCATCGGCGCGGCCCTCTACACCCAGGACGACACCTTCATCTCCGCCATGGCCCAGGACTTAGAGGGCCTGGTCCGGGAGGCGGAGAGCGAAACCGGGAAAAAAATTACCCTCTTCATCGCGGACGGCAAGAGCAGTCAGAACACCCAGATGGACCAGGTGGACCGCTTCCTGGCCCGGGGCTGCGACGTGCTGTTTGTCAATCTGGTGGACCGGACGGCGGCGGCGGTCATCGCCGACAAGGCGGAGGCGGAGGGCGTGCCCCTGGTGTTTTTCAACCGCCAGCCGGTGGCGGAGGACATTCAGCGCTGGGACGGAATCTACTACGTGGGGGCCGACGCCCGAGAGAGCGGCGAGCTCCAGGGCAAGCTGGCGCTGGAGGCGTGGCAGGCGGACCAAGAGACCCTGGACCGCAATGGAGACGGGATTCTCCAGTACGTGATGCTGGAGGGGGAGCCAGGGCATCAGGACTCCCTTCTCCGGACGGAATACTCCATCAAGGCTGTCACCGACGGGGGCGTAGAGGTGGAGAAGCTGGCCAACGAGACCGCTAACTGGAACCGAGCCCAGGCCGCCGCCCGGACGGCCCAGTGGCTGGAGGAGTTTGGGGAGGGCATCGAGGTGATTTTCTCCAACAACGACGACATGGCCCTGGGGGCCATTGACGCGCTGGCGGACACGCCTCAGAGCCGCTGGCCCCTCATCGTGGGGGTGGACGCCACAGCCCCGGCCCTGGAGGCGGTGGCGGCAGGGCAGCTCTACGGCACCGTTCACAACGACGGCCGGGGGCAGGCCCAAGCCATGATTGACCTGGCCCTGGCGCTTTGGAACGGGGAGGACCCGGCGGTGGAGCTGACCGATGGGCACTATGTCTGGCTCCCCTACCGGCAGGTGACGCTGGAGAACCTGGGGGAATTTTTGAAGCGGTGAAACAAAGGACCGGCCCAAGAGGGCCGGTCCTGTTCGTTTACTCCGCGGCGAAGCGGAACATTGCCGTGTGGCGAAACTCCTCCCCCGCCCGGAGGACGCAGGAGGGGAAGTTTTCATGGTTGGGGGCGTCGGGATAGAACTGGGTCTCCAGACAGAAGCCCCAGCGGTTGGCATAGGTCGCGCCGCCCTTTCCGGCGGGACAGCCGTCCAGGTAGTTCCCCGTGTAGAACTGCACGCCGGGGAGGGTGGAGAGAACCTCCATGGAGATGCCGGTGATGGTGGAAGCGGCTCGGGCGATGGGCCGGAGAGCCCCCGGCTCCCCGTTGGGAATCCAGTTGTGGTCATAGCCCCCGGCCTGGAGAAGCTGGGGGAAGTCCTCTCCGATGCGGGCCCCGATGGGGGTGGGCTGCCGCAGGTCCATCGGGGTGCCCTCTACCGGGGCAATCTCTCCAGTGGGAATGGACAAAGGGTCCGTGGGGGTGTAGCGGTCCGCCAGGAGCTGAATGGTCTGGTCCAGAACCGGGCCGCTGTCGTGGCCGGAGAGGTTGAAATAAGCGTGGTTCGTCAGGTTGCAAACCGTGTCCCGGTCGCACGCTGCCCGGTATTCAATGGTCAGGCCCTCCTCTGTCAGGAGGTAGGTCACCCGGACCGTCAGGTTTCCAGGGTAGCCCTCTTCCCCGTCGGGGCTGAGCAGGGAGAGGGTCAAACGGTCCTCCCCGGCGTCCTCCACGGTCCAGACCCGCTGGTTGAAGCCCACCCTTCCGCCGTGGAGGTGGTTGACCCCATTGTTGTTGGCGGCCAGGGAGTAGGTTTTCCCCTTCAGGGTGAACCGCGCCCCGCCGATGCGGTTGGCGTACCGGCCCACCAGGGCCCCCAGGGACTTGCCGTGGGTCCGGTAGGGCTCCAAGGTGTCGAAGCCCAGAAGCACGTCCACGGGCTTTCCCGTCCGGTCCGGGACATGGAGGGACTGGAGAGAGCCTCCGAAGGTGATGACTTGGCAGGAGAGCGCTCCGGCAGTCAACGTGTACAGCTCTACGGACGTACCGTCCGGCATCATGCCGAAGGGAGCGGGAGATGGCATAGGAATCCCCTCTTTCTATTTGGTAGAATAAAACCAGCATAGCACATTTTTCCACTCCGGTCAAAGGGTTTTGTCCCAGGACAACGTATGAATGTCCTCTTTGCGTCATAGGCTTAACCGACAAGCGACAAGCAAAAGGGGGAACATCATGAAAAGAGGAATCGCGCTGCTGTGCGCCGCGCTGCTGCTGACCACCGGCGTCCGGGCGGTGGAGGTATCCGCGCCGTCGGCCATTTTGATGGAGAAGGAGACGGGGACCGTCCTTTTCGCCAAGGACGAGCACAAGCAGCTGGAGCCCGCCAGCGTCACCAAAGTGATGACGCTGCTGTTGACCATGGAGGCTGTGGACAGCGGACAGCTAAAGTATGACGATATGGTGACGGCCTCCGCCCATGCCTGCTCCATGGGCGGGTCCCAAATCTGGCTGAAGGAGCACGAGCGGCTCAGCGTCAGCGACATGCTGAAGGCGGTCTGCGTGGTTTCCGCCAACGACTGCGCCGTGGCCCTGGCGGAGGCCGTGGCGGGCAGCGAGGAGGTCTTTGTGGAGCGGATGAACCAGCGGGCGGCGGAGCTGGGGATGCGGGATACCACCTTTCAAAACGCCACGGGTCTCCCGGCGGCGGGTCACGTTACCTCCGCTTATGACATCGCCCTCATGAGCCGGGAGCTGATTTTGAACCACCCGGACATCCGCCAGTACACCACCATCTGGATGGACACCCTGCGGAACGGGGAATCCCAGCTGGTGAACACCAACCGGCTGGTGCGGTTTTACGAGGGGGCCACGGGACTGAAAACCGGCTCCACCGACAGCGCCCTCTACTGCCTCTCCGCCACGGCGGAGCGAGAGGGCATGGAGCTCATCGCCGTCATCATGAAGGGGGCCACCTCCCCCCAGCGGTTCGAGGATGCCCAGACCCTGCTAAGTCACGGCTTTGCCAATTACGCCCTGCGGAAAATCGTCCCGGATCAGGCCCTGCCGCCGGTGCCGGTGGAGCTGGGGACCCAGGCCACCGTCCAGCCAGTGCCCGGCGAGGGAAGCGCGCTGCTGCTGGAGAAGGCCAAGGCGGGAAATCTCACCCAATCCGTGACGCTGGAGGAAGCCGTCGCCGCCCCTGTGGCTCTGGGGGACCGGCTGGGGACCCTGACCGTGACCTCCGGGGAGGAGGTTGTGGCGGAAATTCCTTTGCTGGCGGGGGAGGAGGTGCCCCGGGTGACCTATGGGCAGATGTTCCTGCGCCTGCTGAAAACCGCCTGTCTTGCCGGATAACCCGCTATCTTCGACAGGAAGGAAGGGGGGCGGGAAACCCAAGAGGGATTTCCCGCGCTATTTGGATTAAAAGCTTTTCAGGAAGCTGAAAAACTTGTCACAGAATGGGTGGAGCTTTGCTCCGCCCATTCTGTGAACAATTGGCAAATTTGGTTTTATGGATTGTTTTTTCCGGCAGAGTGTGGTATCCTTAGAGTACAAAGCCACAGCAACTTAAAATGACAGGAGTGTTTTACTATGGTTCGATTGATTATGGGCATGAAAGGTTCCGGCAAAACCAAGCAGCTCATCGAATTGATTAACAACGCGGCGAAAGACGAACCCGGAAACGTGGTTTGCATCGAGGCCAACCGAAACATGACCTACGATATCCACTATCACATCCGCCTGATCGACGCGCACGAATACAAGCTCAACGGCTACGATCTGCTCCAGGGCTTCATCAGCGGCCTCCATGCGGGCAACTATGACATCTCCCACATGTTCATTGACAACTTCTGCAAAATCGTGGGCAAGGAAGTGGACGGGGAGACCGAGACCTTCCTGAACTGGCTGGACGGCTTCGGTGAACGGAACAACATCAAGTTCACCGTCACCATCAGCGGCGATCCCTCCACCGCGACCGAGGGCATGCAGCGCTTCCTGTAAAACCGGAATACGCAAAGGCCCCCGTTTCCTGAGAGAAACGGGGGCCTTCCTTCATGCCCGCGGCGAAGCGCCGGAAGCCGCGGTTGTAAAAACACGTCAAGGCATTGCCGCCAGTACTTCCGGCAGGGCGTGGTTCAAATCCGAAAGGCACAGGTGCCCGCCGCCAAAGAGCCGAGCCAGCTGGGTCCGCTCCTGGATGGATTTGCTGTTGAGATACCAGACATCGGGGGCGTTTTCCAGGACCAGATAGGCGCAGGCATAGCGGTCGGAGTAGTGGCTCCGGGTGGTCCGCTCCGCCGCCAGAGCGGTAATTTCCTCCCCGGTGAGGAACTCGGGCTCCCGACCATCCCAGCTGGAGCCGGCGGAGGTGAGCACCAGTGTCAGTTTGTCGGCGTCTACCACACCCCGGAGGCGGTTTAGAGCGTAATAAATCTGCTCCAGCGGTTCCATGGGAGCCACGGTCCGCCCGGCCACCGTTTCTTTTTTATAGTCGAAGCGGAGGAGCAGCCGGTCCGCGGCCTCGCCCAGGGCGGCGTAGTCATAGCCGAAAATCGTGCCCTTCCAGGAGGGGGCTTCCACCCCGATGTACAGCGGCCGTTCTCTGAGCTTCTCCCGGAGAAGCCGGGCGGCCTCGCTGAGGGTATCCCGCTGGGAGACGGCGGTAAGATACGAGATGTCCAAATAGAGCCCGTCATAGCCTCCCGCTTCCATCGCCTGGAACAGGACCGCCGCCAGCTTTTCCGCCTCGCCCTCCCGGACGTGATAGGCTCCGCCGGTGACGTGGAGCAGCGCCTTGGAACCAGCGGCAGAGACCGCGGCGCGAATCGCCTGCGCCTCCGCTTTCTCCATGGCGGGGGAGACCTGGGGCTCTCCGTTATAGGCCAGCTTGGCGGCCGCCACGCCGATGGCCTCATAGCCTGTCAGCTCTGGAAGTCCCTCAGGCGACACGGCGATGCCGATGCGGCTGGTGGTGGGGTCGTGGAGCTTGTCATAGAGGCGCATCAGGATGGCTGCGGTCTGCTCCCGGGTCACGTGGCCGTTGGGGGAAAAGGTGGTGACAGAGGTGCCGTCCATCAGTCCCAGGCCATAGGCCATGACGATATAGCCATTGTTGGCGTTCACGTCCCGGAAGGGCAGGGACATGTCCTGGATCAGTCCGGCAAGGCTGCCGTATCCCAGGGCCCGAACCAGCATGGAGGCGGCTTCGCTGCGGGTGATGAGATCGTTGGGGCGGAAGCTGCCGTCCTGACTGGTAATGGCTCCATGGTGGTAAGCGGTCTCGATCGCGCCGGCGTACCACTCCTTTTCGGGTACGTCCTCATAGACCACCCGGGCGGGAGAGGTGGGCTTCCAGCCCAGGGCCCGGCACAGCACCACGGTAAATTCCGCCCGGGACATCTCTTTTCCCACGCCAAAGCTGCCGTCGGACTCGGGATAGAAGTAGCGCAGGGCCACGCAGCGGTCAATGTCCTCCTTGGCCCAAAAGTCCTCCGGCACGTCGGAGAGGGCGGAGGCGGGGAGCGCTGTCATACCCGCCAGCAGGACGCACAGCAGCAGGCAGGACAGCATCCGTTGCAGTCGTTTCATATGGTCTCACTCCTTATGGTCAAGCGTTGCCACCTATCTTAGCAGATTTTTCCCCGCCCGTCAAACGCAAGCTGTCGAGAACCTGTCCGCCGGCGTTTTTTTGGAAAAAAGCCTTGACTTAGAGTTCGCTCCAGGTGCTATGCTGGAGGGGAATACTTAAAAGAAGGAGGCAGAGCCATGACGATTCGGGAAGTAAGCGAGCGGTACGGCCTTTCCGCCGACACCCTCCGGTATTACGAGCGTGTGGGCCTGATTCCGCCGGTGCCTCGGACCGCGGGAGGCGTCCGGGACTATGACGCCCCCTCCCTGGGCTGGGTGGAGCTGATCAAGTGCATGCGCTCCGCCGGGGTGGGCATTGAGGCCCTGACCGAGTATTGCCGCCTGTTCCAGCAGGGAGAGGAGACCCTGGAGGCCCGGAAGGCCCTGCTGGTGGAGCAGCGGCGGCAGCTCCGGGAGCGGATGGAGGACATGCGGAAGTCCCTGGACCGGCTGGACCAGAAGATCGAGAACTACGACCGGGATCTGGCCCGGAAGGAGCGGGAGCTCCGGGGCGGCTAAACCCCGTCCAGATCCCGGAACACGCCCCGGGACCAGGCCGCCGCCAGGGCCGCGGCTCCCGCCGCCCCCAGCAGAACGGCCCAGGCCGGGCAGGCCTCGAACAAAGCTCCATAGACCGCCTGGCCCAGGGGGGCGGCGCAGTTGGACACCGCCATGATGAAGGCCATCACCTTTCCCAGCAGCTCCGGGGGCGTCTGGCCCTGGACGGCGGCGCTGAGCACCACCACCAGCAGGGTGGACAGGACCATAATGGCAAAGCTCATGGCCGTTACCCCCCACCAGCCCAGGGACGGCGGAACCCCCGGCAGCAGCGCCGCCCCCATGCCCGCCGCCGTGAGGCTGGCGGCCAGCAGCACGGCGCCGCCCCGCCGGAGGCGCAGCCGGGGCCCCAGAAGCGCCGCCAGCACGCCGCCGAAGAGCCCGCCCAGGCCCATGGCCCCCTGGGTGACGCCTAAGCGGCTGTCGCTCATGCCCAGGGTCTGAACCACCGCCACGGGGATGCCCACCACCAAAGCGGCGGACAGCACCAGATTAAACAGGGCCAGCACCAGCATGACGGAGAGGAACACCGGGCGCTCCCGGCGGATAAAGCGCCAGCTCTCCCCCAGGTCCCGCCGGACCGTGGACAGCACGCCGCCCGCCGCCGCCCGGGGCGAGTGGGGAATGCGGATAAACAGCTCCATGACGGCGGAGAGGAAAAAGCACGCCATGCCGACCCACAAAATGGGCCGGAGCCCGAAGGCCCCGAACAGCACGCCGCCGGTGACCGGCCCCAGCAGGGCGGCCAAGGTCTGCACCATGTTGATGACCGCGTTGGCGCTGGTAAGCTGTTCCGGCTGGGCCAGAAGGGGAATGCTGGCCTGGACCGACGGCTGATAGGCCCCGGCGATGCCATAGAGCAGCATGAGGCTGGCAATCATCAGCGGCACCAGAGGTACCCGATCCAGCAAAAGCGTAAACAGCAGGATCAGCCCCGCCGTGGAGAAATCCAGGACGGCCATGATGTTCCGCTTGTTTACCCGGTCCGCCACAACGCCGCCGATGGGGGCGCACAGCACGGCGGGGATGAAGGCCGCCGCCCCCACCGCGCCGAACAAAGCCGGGGATTCTGTCTGCCGCAGCAGGTACAGCGGCAGGGCAAAGCGCAGTATGGCGTTGCCGAAGAGGGAGACGATCTGCCCGAGGACCACCAGGGTGAAGTCCCGGCGGAACAGGGGCGCTTGAGAGGTTTTCATAACGACGCTCCTTTTTTTGATCATTTTAGAAACCGACCGTCGGTTTCTATATATCCAAAAAGAAACTGCCCGCGCGCGGCAGCTCCTTTTCAGTCTGGAGTTTCCCCGCCGGAAGACGGGGGATGGGCCATTTCCGCGTACCGCACCAGGGTGCCCACGATTTCCTGGTCAATCAGCCCATCCACGCCGAAGCCTTGGAAGAGCCGGTTGTAGATTTCGCACCGGGCCCGAATTTCCTCCGGGGTGGTGGGCTGGACGATGGGGTTGATCCACATGTCCGACAGCATCATCATGGCCTCCGCCAGCTCCTTGGGGTGCTCGGTGCGGATGGAGCCGTCGGCCATGCCCTGGCGGATGATGGGCTCCACAAAGCAGGGGACCACCTCGGTGAAGATGCTCCGCATCTCCGTGGCCAGAAACTTGGCGTTGTCCATGAGGTAGGGCATCATGCAGAACATCTTGGCCTGGCGCTCCGGCTGGAGGGAGGTCTTGAACATGGCCCGGAGCTTTTCCAGGCCGTTGAGCCCGGGGGCGTCCCGGACCTGGGACAGCACCTCGCCGTTCCGCCGCCCGATGCGGTCGCAGACGGAGTAGAAAATGTCCTCTTTGGAGGCGAAGTGGTGGTAGATGGCCCCCTTGGACAGGCCCGTCTCGTCAATGATCTCCTGGAGGGAGGCCCGGTCATAGCCCATTTCAATAAACAGCCGTTCCGCCGTGTCCAGGATCTTCCGTACCGTCTCCTCCGGGTACTTGTTCCGTGCCACAGGGCCGTCCTCCCCTCATACAAACCGCTGGTCGGTTTTTAATATACCACTCCAGAGGGGCCGGTGTCAAGGGAAACTCTCCGGGGGCTCCGCCGGGCCTGCTGTTTTTTTCGCAGAGTCTGTTTTCGCTCTTGCTTTTTGAGGGAAAACAGGGTATAGTAAACTGGTAATTCCAGCGGCCCTGCTCTTCACAAGGCGCAGGCGTTTTGACATCTTAAAGGAGGAACAGATATGTCTACGAAAGCCTATTACCCCAGAACCGAGATCGGACCCGGCAAGGTCGGGTTCTCCAAGACCCGCTCCATCATTGAGGCCCCCTTCTACGGCAACAACGTCGTGAAGATCAACTCCCTCCGGGAGGCCTATGACATGGCCAAGAACTCTCCCGGCACCGTGGTTACCGACATGCCCGTCTACCGGGGCGAGGAGTTCGGCCTGGAGCCCGACGCCAAGGTCCTGCTGTTCAACGACGGTTCCATCACCGGCCGCTACGCCGCCGCCCGTCGGATCACCGGAAAGCCCGGTGTGGACACCACCGCTCTGGACAAGATCGTCATGGACGCCGTCTATGACACCCGCTGGAAGACCATGTACCACGCCGAGGTCTTCATCGGCCTGGACCCCGAGTTCATGGTGAAGGCCCACCTGCTGATCCCCGAGGGGGAGGAGAACCTCCTCTACAACTGGATGCTGAACTTCCAGTACCAGTCCGATGAGTACGTCAAGATGTATAAGAAGTCCAAGCCCGTGGGCGGCGGCAAGGAGTCCGACATCTATATCTTCTCCGATCCCCAGTGGACCGGCGCGCCGGGCCGGGAGGACATCTGCGATCCCAAGTGCCTGTGCTACTTCAACACCGACACCAACTGCGCCGCCATCCTGGGCATGCGCTACTTCGGCGAGCATAAGAAGGGCACGCTGACCCTGGCCTGGGCCATCGCCAACCGCAACGGCTACGCCTCCTGCCACGGCGGACAGAAGGAGTACACCCTGGACGACGGCAGCAAGTACGTGGCGGCGGTCTTCGGCCTCTCCGGCTCCGGCAAGTCCACCCTGACCCACGCCAAGCACAGCGGGAAATATCCCTCCATCAAGGTGCTCCACGACGACGCCTTCATCATCAACTCCGACACCTGCGCCTCCATCGCCCTGGAGCCCACCTACTTCGACAAGACCGCCGACTATCCCGTCCCCTCCGAGGACAACAAGTACCTGCTGACCGCCCAGAACTGCTCCGCCACCCTGGACGACGAGGGCAAGATCGTCCTGGTCACCGAGGACGTCCGCAACGGCAACGGCCGGGCCATCAAATCCAAGCTCTGGTCCCCCAACCGGGTGGATAAGATTGACTCCCCCGTCAACGCCATCTTCTGGATCATGAAGGACCCCACCATTCCCCCCATCGTGAAGCTCAGCGGCGCGTCCCTGGCCTCCGTCATGGGCGCCACCCTGGCCACCAAGCGCTCCAGCGCCGAGCGGCTGAAGGAGGGCGTGGACCCCAACGCCCTGGTGGTGGAGCCCTACGCCAACCCCTTCCGCACCTATCCTCTGGTGAACGACTATGAGAAGTTCAAGAAGCTGGTGGCGGAGAAGGACGTGGCCTGCTATATCATCAACACCGGCGACTTCATGGGCAAAAAGGTCCAGAAGGAAGACACCCTGGGCATTCTCGAGGCCGTGGTCGAGGGCAAGGCCAAGTTTGAGACCTGGGGCCCCTTCGAGGACATCGAGATCTTCAAGTGGGAGGGCTTCGTGCCCGACCTGAGCGACAAGGCGTATGTCGAGCAGCTCAAGGCCCGCATGCAGGACCGGCTGAACTACGTCACCAACCTGGACACCGAAGAGGGCGGCTTCAACAAGCTGCCGGAGGACGCCGCCGCGGCCATCAAGAAGGTCGTGGACGAGGCGAACACCCTGTAAGCCCCTCTTCCAAGATAAGAAACGGACTCCCCTCTCGGGGAGTCCGTTTTTTCGTTACAGGGCCCGCCAGGCCTCGGGCTTGAGGCGGGAGAGGTCCTTTTCCGCCCGGTCGATTTCCGCCAGCATGGCGGCTTTATCCTTGTTCAGCGTCCCCCGAAGGGACAGATAGTTGCTGGCGTGGTTCATGCGGAAGACGCTGCCGGGGCTGTCCAAATGCTCCACCAGCAGCCGGGTCTCCTCCAGCACCTGGGATTGGGTGAGGAGCTGGAACTTCCCCTCGTGAACCCAGTCGTAGAGGGGCGTTTCCGGCTCCACCATCAGCGTCAGCATCCCGATATACTCTGGGTTCATGGCGTTGAAGGCCCTGGCGGTGTCCAGGGCGTGGCGCTCCAGCAGCTCCGGCCCGCCCAGGCCCGTGATGGCCGTGACGGAGAGGGCGATGCCGTTGTTTCGGACCTTCCGGCCCATCTCGACGATCTCCGCCGCCGGATGGCCCTTGCGCATGAGGCTCAGCACCTCGCCGCTGCCGGACTCCAGGCCCATGTAGACCATGGTCAGCCCCTTCTCCCGGAGGGTCCGCAGCTCCTCCTCTGTCCGGATGCGGATGGAGGCCGGGGAGGCGTAGCTGGTCACCTGGCGGCACTCCGGGAACAGCTCCCGCACCGTGTCCAGGATGACATAAAGCTCTTCCGCCTTCCGCACCAGGGCGTCGCCGTCCGCCAGAAAGACCTTCTCAATGTGGTGGTAGACCTCCCGGGCCACCCGGAAGTCCTCCAGCACCTCTTCCAGGGGGCGGACGGAAAAGCGCTTTTCCTTGTACATGCCGCAAAAGGCGCAGGTGTTGTGGCTGCACCCGTAGGTTACCTGGACGATGAGGCTCCGGGCCTCGGAGGGCGGGCGGTACACGCTGCCGTAGTATCTCATACGCCCAATTTCTCCAATGCCGCCAGCTTCAGGCACACGCAGAACACCGCCATGGCCTGCTCAAGTTCCTCCACCGGGGGCAGGGAGGGGGCAATGCGGATATTGCTGTCCTGGGGGTCCTTCCCATAGGGGAAGGTGGCTCCGGCGCTGGTCATGGTGACCCCCGCCTCCTTGCACAGGGCCAGGGTCCGCTTGGCTGTGCCGGGCATGGCGTTGAAGGAGACGAAGTACCCGCCCTTGGGCCGCCGCCAGGAGGCGATGTCCAAAGGGGCGATTTCCTTGTCCAGGGCATCCGTCACGCAGCGGAACTTGGGGCCCATGACGGCGGCGTGCTTCTTCATCAGTTCAAGGGTGTGGGCCTTGTCCTTGAGATAGAGGACGTGGCGCTGCTGGTTCACCTTGTCGAAGCTGATGACTTGGGGCGTCAGGAGCTTCTCCATGTGGGCCATGTTGGCCTCGGAGCAGGCGAAGCAGGCCACCCCCGCGCCGGGGAGGGTGATCTTGGATGTGGAGGCGAACTCAAACACCAGATCGGGATGCCCGGCTTCCGCACAAATGGAGAGAATGTCCGGGAAGGGCACGTAGTCCCCCTCAAACTCGTGGACGCAGTAGGCGTTGTCCCACATGATGAGAAAGTCCGGCGCGGCGGGGGTCAGGGCCGCCAGACGGCGGATGGTCTCCTCCGAGTAGATGACCCCCTCGGGGTTGGAGTACTTGGGGACGCACCAGATGCCCTTGACGGCGGGGTCCTTCACCGCCTCCTCCACGGCGTCCATGTCAGGGCCCTCGCTGGTCATGGGAATGGGAATCAGCTGGAAGCCGAAGGTCTCCGTGACTTTAAAGTGCCGGTCATAGCCCGGGGCGGGGCAGAGCCACTTGACGGTCTCCTCTTTGCGCCAGGGACGGGGGCTGTGGAGCAGGCCGTGGGTATAGGCCTTGGCAATCGTGTCGTACATGAGCTGGAGACTGGAGTTGCCGCCCACAAAGACCTGCTCCGGCTTGCAGCCCAGAATCTCCGCGAAGAGCCGCCGGGCGGCGGGGAGACCGTTCATTTCGCCGTAGTTCCGCACGTCAAGCCCGTCGGATACATAGTCCTTGGGGTCCTGCATCAGACCGAAGATGTCGCTAACCAGGTCCAGCTGCTGCTTCCCAGGCTTGCCCCGGGCCATATTCAGGCTGAGGCCCTGGGCTTTCAGCGCGTCCAATTCCCCTTGCAGGCGGGCGTACTCCTCCTTCCGCTCCGCCGGGGTGAGGGTGGTGTAAGGCTTCATAAAAATCCATCCTTTCTGCTGGTGATTTTGATACAGCCTAGTATACCGAATCCGGGAGGCGGTTTCAAGCCCTATTTGCGCCGGAACGGCCCCCTGAACCGCCCGTCCCTCTGCGGGGGCTTCATTTTCGCCGGAGAAAAATAGAGGGAATTTTGTCGATAAGCCAATACGCTTTGGCATATACTAAGGCGGACCATACGGAGAGTTTACCAGGATTTCCCAAAGTGGGCATGTTCCGGTCCCCCGCCGCATAGGCTGGAAGAACCCATTTGCCCGCTACAAAGGAGGAAGCCCCCATGAGACAACCCAGCCGGAGAAGCCAGATTCATCAGTCCATTGCCGTTTCGGCACTGCTGCTGGCGGCGCTGTTTTTGATGCCGCTTTTGGTGGTGGTTCCCTTCCGCTCCGCCCTCTTTGGCCGGGAGGAGCCGGTGGACGAGACGGAGGAGCCGCCTCCCGCTCCCGCCGCTGTGGGTGGTCTGGACGCATCCCGGCCCCTCCGGGTGCTGGAGGGGGAGACGGTTCTGGAGATGGACCTGGGGACCTATCTGGTGGGGGTGGTTCGGGCGGAGATGCCCGCCTCCTTTGAACTGGAGGCCCTAAAGGCCCAGGCGGTGGCCGCCCGAACCTACACGCTGTACAAGCTCCAGTCCGGCGGAAACCACGGGGAGGACGCCGACATCTGCACGGACCACACCTGCTGTCAGGCCTACCTTAACGAGGAGGCCGCCCGGACCAACTGGGGAGAGCAGGCCGCCGCCTATGAGGCCAAGGTAGAGGCGGCGGTGCGGGAGACCGACGGCGAAACCATCCTCTACGGCGGCGTGCCCATCCTGGCGGTGTTCCACTCCTCCTCCCCGGGGCTGACCCGGGCGGCGGGCGAGGTCTGGGTCAACGATTTGCCCTATCTCCAGGCGGTGGCCTCCCCGGAGGCCGGGGAGCGCATCCCCAATTACTACAGCCGGGTAGAGTTTACGGCGGAGGAGTTGAAGGCAAAGCTCCAGGCCGCCTTCCCGGAGGCGGAGCTCTCCGACGGGATGGAAAATTGGCTGAAAAACCCCGCCGCCGACGGCGCGGGAAGCGTGGGCACGGTGTCCGTGGGCGGCGTGACCGTGAAGGGAACCCAGGTACGGACGGCCCTGGGGCTCCGGTCCGCCTGCTTCACATGGGAGGCGCGGGAGGGGAAAATGGTCTTTTTCGTCACCGGCTACGGCCACGGCGTGGGTCTGAGCCAATACGGGGCCAGCGCCATGGCGGCGGCGGGAGCGGATTACCGGGAGATTCTGACCCATTATTACACCGGCGTGACGGTGGAGGCCTACCGGGGCTGACGGCGGTCTTTACAAAACCCACCTGGGTATGATAAAATAAATTACTTTTCAACAGGTTTCACAAAGGAGGGACGGCTTATGAAACGGCGGGCGGCGGCGCTTATGTTCTGCTTTTTGCTGGCGCTCCAGCTGGCGCTTCCGCCTGCCCGGGCGGCGGACCGGGTTTACTTCACCGCCGTAAGCGGCTATGTCCTGCCCCTCTCGGATAATACCATGCCCTTTTGGAGCGGGGGGTATGTCTACATCGCCAGCTCCATCTTCACCGGCGCGGCCCGGGAATCTCTGGGTATCTCCCAGGTGCTCAACAGTGACCAGGGCCGCCTGGTCCTATACAGCGGCGGACGGTCCCTGACCTACACGCTCTCTGCCAACTGCGCCTTGGACAATGACGGCGTCGCCTATTACCCTGGGGCCATCCAGCGGAACGGAACGGTATTTGTCCCCGCCAACACGGTGTCCCGATACTTCGATCTGGTGTACTCCGTGATCGAGGTGGAGCATGGAAGCATGGTGTGGCTCCGCCAGCAGGATTATAAGGTGTCGGACAAGCTCTATGCCGACGCGGCCCAGTATTCTATGAATTCTGTCTACGCCGACTATATCCGGGCCAAGGAGTCCGCCCCGCCGGAAAGCGGCTCCGCCGGGGGAAGCGGCCGCCCCGTTTCCCCTGCGGAAGGCCCGGACCCCGCCGGGCTGGAGGGGAAGCGAGTCGCCCTGTGTCTCCAGGCGGGGAGTGGCGCCTCCGCCATGGCGGACGCCCTGGAGAGCTATGACGCCGGGGCCGCCTTCTTCTTCACACCGGAGGAGCTGGAGCGGCAGGGGGGAACCCTCCGCCGCCTCACCGCCCAGGGGCAGAGCATTGGCATCTTCGTAGACGCCTCGGACCCGGAGCGCACGGTGGAGGAGCAGCTGGAGGCGGGCAACGCCGCCCTCTTCCGGGCCACCTGCGGCAAAACCCGCCTGGCCTATCTCCAGGATGGCGGCGCGCAGGCCCTCCAGATTGCCGAGGAGGCGGGCTTCCGCTGCCTCCGGCCGGAGCTGGACCGGAGCGGTTATGATCTGCGCGGCGCTTCCGGAGCGTTGGAGCTGGTCCGGCGGCTGGCCTCCTGGCGGGGGGATGCGGCCGTCTGGCTGGGAGAGGGAGCCAGCCCGGCCGGGCTGCGGGCCTTCCTCTCCGCCGCCAAGGAGGCGGGGGGCGTGTGCGCCGCCTACACGGAAACGGGACTCCGGTGAGCGGAGGGAATCTTTACAGAAAATTCAACAACCCCGCCCTGGACAGGGTATAATAAACAAAAGAACGATTTGGAAAGCATGGGAGGGCCTGCCATGGGACGTAATATTCTGGTGGTCGAGGACGACCGCAATATCTCCGATCTCATCCACATGTATCTGGTGAAGGAGGGCTTCGATGTCCGTACCGCCGGGGACGGCGGAAGGGCCATTGAGGAATTTCAAAAGGCCGCGCCAGACCTGATTCTGCTGGACATCATGCTGCCCGTTATGGACGGCTGGGCCGTCTGCGCCAAGATTCGGGAGACCTCCCAGGTCCCCATCATCATGCTCACCGCCAAGAGCGAGGTTTTTGACCGCATCCAGGGCCTGGAGATGGGGGCGGACGACTATATCGTCAAGCCCTTTGAGATGAAGGAGCTTATCGCCCGGATCAACGCCGTCCTCCGCCGGACGGAAATTCCCAACGACACCAGCAAGAAGCTGACGTTTGACAAGCTGGTGATCAACCTGGACTCCTATGAGCTCATTGTGGACGGGAAGAAAATCGACACCCCGCCCAAGGAGCTGGAGCTCCTTTACCATCTGGCCTCCACCCCCAACCGGGTCTACACCCGGAACCAGCTGCTGGACGAGGTTTGGGGCTTCGACTACTTCGGGGACAGCCGGACGGTGGACGTACACATTAAGCGCCTGCGGGAGAAGGTGGAGGGCGTCAGCGAGAAGTGGGCCCTGAAAACCGTTTGGGGCGTGGGCTATAAATTCGAGCTGATGACGGAGAAGGCGGAGGGATGAAGGGGTTTCGAGAGCGGACCCAGGGTCTCTACTGGCGGCAGCTCCGCGTCACCGCTGGCATGGTGCTTTTGACGCTGTGTCTTTTGGGCGTGTCCTTCTTCTCCCTGAGCTACAACTATGCCCGAAGCCAGCAGGGGGAGGAAATCGCCTCCAAGGCTCGGGTTATGAGCCAGCTCTCCTTGAGCTATTTGGAGAACGGGCGGTATCTGGACATGGAGGATCTCCAGGACGATTTGGACTTCCAGCGTCTGGCCAGTTTTGCCGCCATTGTCTCCGACGTGCACTTTTTGATCTGCGACACAGAGGGCCACGTCCTCCTCTCCACCGACGAGACCCTGAACGGGAAAACCGTGACCATTCCCGCCGAGCGAACGGCCAGGATCATGGAGCGGGGCAGCGCCTCCTGGCGGGATGACCTGGGGGGCGTGTACCCCCAGAAGCGGTTCTCCGTAGGGGTGGCCTCCGTGAATCCCATCACCCTGGAGACGGCGGGGGAGGTGGTGGCGGTGTCCACCCTGGCCTCCCTGGACTCCATGTGGCAGGGCTTCATCGGCCTCTTTTTCATGACGGCCTTTGTTGTCTTGATGATCGCCTTCATGGCCTCCTCCGTCACCGCCATGCGGCAGGTGAAGCCTATCCGGGAGATGGTGGAGGCTACCCGGCGCTACGCCGAGGGGGATTTTGACATCCGCATGAACGACTACGGAAGAAACGATGAGGTGGGGGAGCTGGCGGCCTCCTTCAACGCCATGGCGGAGTCCCTCCAGCAGACGGAGCGGCAGCGCCGGGAGTTCATCGCCAACATCTCCCACGAGCTGAAAACCCCCATGACCACCATCGCCGGGTACACCGACGCCATTTTGGACGGGGCCATCCCCCCGGAGAACGAGGAGCAGTATCTCCGCATCATCTCCGGGGAGAGCCGACGTCTCAGCCGCCTGGTGCGGCGGATGCTGGACGTGAGCCAGCTCCAGGCCATTGACCCATTGCGGAGCGGAGCCCATTTCGACCTGTGCGAGAGCATGCGCCGGGTGCTGATTTCCATGGAGAGGAAAATCACGGACCGGGAGCTGGATGTGGAGGCCAACATCCCCGAGGGGCCCATTCTGGTCCTGGGGGACAACGACCTGATTACCCAGGTGATTTACAACCTCTTGGAAAACGCGGCGAAATTCGCCTACAAGGGCTCCACCCTGTACCTGGGGCTGACCCTCCGGGATGGGAGGGCCCATGTGACGGTGCGCAACTGCGGGGACACCATCCCCGCCGCGGAGCTGCCGCTACTGTTCGAGCGGTTCCACAAAAGCGACAAATCCCGCAGCGAGGACAAGGACGGCGTGGGCCTGGGGCTCTACATCGTCAAGACGATTTTGGAGCAGCATAAGGAGAAAATCAACGTCACCAGCGAAAGCGGCGTGACCACCTTCTCCTTCTCGCTGACCACGGAATGAGGCAACATGGGAGAACATGAACAGGCCGGGCGGCTGCCCGGCGAGATTGTGGAGGTTTACCGTGCCCCCCTCCGCCGGGAGGCCCGGGACCCCCGGGAGATCATCGAGGTTTACCGCCAGCCGGACCGCCGGGAGGTGGTGGAGGTTTACCGCCGCCCGGTCCCCGGCGGGAGGGCTCCGGCGGGAAAGAAGTCCCGCCCCGGCGGGCGGGACCGCAGGCACGGGCTCTATTGTTTTTTCCTCTGCGTGGCGATTATGATAGGCCTGACGGCGGCGGCCAAGGCCGTGGAGTATCTGACCGCCCAGAGCCGTCCGGAGGCGGAGAACGTTGTCTATGAGAGGGCGGAGATCACCATACCCGCCTGGCCCGTGGACCAGGGGGCCGGTCTTGCTGTCTCCCGGGAGCCGGGAGGGGAAGCCCTGACGGCCCAGGAGGTCTACCGGCAGCTGAACCCGGCGGTGGTGACGGTCCAGTGCCTCACCGGGGAGGGCGTGTCCATCGGCACCGGCGTCATCTTCTCGGAGGACGGCTATATCCTCACCAACCATCATGTGGTTCGGGGAGGCAGCGAGTGCTACGTCACCTTGGACAGCGGCTATTCTCTGGACGTGTGTTTTGTGGCGGGGGATGAGGACAGCGATCTGGCGGTTTTGAAGGTCCCCCCGGAGGAGCTGGCCCTGATGCCCCTGGCCGCTCTGCCCTTCGCCCCCTTTGGGGATTCGGAGCAGCTGGAGGTGGGGGACCCGGTTTACGCCATCGGCGCGCCCCGGCAGCTCCGGGGAACCCTGACCAACGGCATCATCTCCGCCATTGACCGGGACATCGAGGTGGAGGGCCGGACCATGACCCTCCTCCAGACCAACGCCGCCTTGAACTCCGGCAACTCCGGCGGGCCCCTCATCAGTGACCGGGGCCAGGTGGTGGGCATCAACGTGGCCAAATACATGTCCGATTGGAACCGGGACAGCGTGGAGGGCCTGGGCTTTGCCATCCCCTCCGCCCAGCTGGAGCGGATTGTCAACGACCTTTTGAAATGGGGCGAGGTCCAGCCGGAGCCAAGGCTGGGCGTTCAGGTGGTCACGGACGCGAGGGGCCTGCTTGTGAAAATCGTGGACCCCGACACCGCCGCCCAACGGGCGGGAGTCCGGGAGGGGGACTATATCATCGCCGCCCAGGGGCAGGCCATCGAAAATACCCAGGACCTCTTCCGGGTCCGGCGGACCCTCTACGTGGGGGATACGCTGACGCTGACCCTCCGGCGGGGGGAGGAGACGGTGGAGGCCGTCCTGGAGCTGGACGAGGCGGTGGAATGACGCGGAAATACAGAGGAGGGGAAAACCCCCTCCTCTGTATTATTTATTCCTCCGACAGCTCCAGCACCACGGGGCAGTGGTCGCTGCCGCGGACTTCGCTCCAGATGTCAGCGTTTCGAATCCGGCCGCGAAGGCGCTGGGAGACAATGAAATAGTCGATTCTCCACCCGGTGTTGTTCTCCCGGGCCCGGCCCCGATAGCTCCACCAGGAGTAGGCCCCGGTCTTGTCCGGGTACAGAGCCCGGAAACTGTCCACAAAGCCGGCCTCCAGGAGCTTTGTCATCTTCTCCCGCTCCTCGTCGGTGAAGCCGGGATTCCGCCGGTTGGGGCCGGGGTTTTTCAGGTCGATCTCCTGGTGGGCCACGTTCAGGTCCCCGCAGTAGACCACCGGCTTCACTGCGTCCAGCTCGCGGAGGTAGTCCCGCAGGTCGTCCTCCCAGGCCATCCGGTAGTCCAGGCGGAGGAGCTGGTCCTTGGAGTTGGGGGTGTAGCAGCAGACTAGATAGAAGTCCTGGAACTCCGCCGTGATGACCCGCCCCTCGTGGCGGTGCTCGTCGATGCCGAAGTCATAGGTGACGTTCAGGGGCTGGCGCCGGGTAAAGACGGCGGTGCCGGAGTAGCCCGCCTTGTCCGCGCTGTTCCAGAAGCGGACGTAGCCGGGGAGGTCAAATTCCGCCTGTTCCGGCCGCATCTTCGTCTCTTGGAGGCAGATCACGTCCGCGTTGGCAAAGGCGCAGAAGTCCAGAAAGCCCTTTTTCAGGCAGGCCCGGAGGCCGTTGACGTTCCAGGAAACCAGTTTCATAAAAGCACCTCGTTTGTATCTTGTATGATGGATGGTTTTATTGTACCGCATCTCCGGGGAAAAAACAATTGCCCAGGGCATGGAAAAGGAGTAGAATAGAAGAAACGTTTCCGGTAAATTTCGTATGGAGGTTTCAGTTATGGGTTTCCTGGATAAGTTTAGAAAGAAAAAGGAGCCGCCCGCCCGGCCCCATCGGGAGAGAACGGCCCCGGAGACGGAGGAGTACACCCCCGGCGGCTCCGCCGTCTACCGCTATCAGACCCCGGAGGACCAGGGCTTCCGTCCTCCGGAGGACGTGTGCGTCTCCACAGAGGCCATTGAAGCCCACATGGCGGAGATTTTCCCGGGCTGGGAGGGCTTCGTCTGCCACGAGCTCCTCAGCGACCTGGTTCACATCGACGTTCACGTCCTCCACTCCCCCAAGGGGGACTGCACACTCCTCTACACCACCGGCATGAGCGATCTGCCCATGAGCCTGCCGGAGGAGATCGCGGACCGGGAGGATTTGAAATACGCGGAGCTCTACATGCTCCTCCCTGGGGACTGGGACCTGGGCAAGGCGGGGAGCAATCCCAAGGACCTGCCCTATGAGCGGTTCTGGCCCATCCAGATGCTGAAGTTCCTGGCCCGCTTCCCTCACGAGTACAAGACCTGGCTGGGCTGGGGCCACACCATTCCCAATGGGCCGGAGTACACCCCCGTTTGCGACGGTCTGGGCTTTGGCGGCGCGGTGCTGGACAGCCTCTCCCTGGTGCCGGAGCTGACCACGGAGGACGGGAAGACCATCTGCTTCTACATGCTGATTCCCGCCTACAAGGAGGAGATCGAATACAAGCTGAAATACGGCATGGAGGGCCTGAGCCAGCGCTTTGCGGAGGGGAAGCTCCCCGTGGTGCTGGACGTGCGCCGGCCCAACCTCTGCGCGGACTTTAAGGAGATTTTGGATTAGACCATGGACTATGAGAAGCTGCTGAACATGGCGGCGGAGCTGGGCTATCAGCTGATGTACAGCGGCGCGGAGATCTATCGGGTGGAGGAGTCCGCCCGGCGGCTCCTCTGCGCCTACGGGCTGGAGACCCCGGAGGTCTTTGCCATTCCCAACTGCCTGATTGTCAGCGTATCCACGCCCCAGGGCCACCCCGTCACCCGGATGCGCCGGGTCCCCCTCCACGGCACGGACATTGAACTGCTGGAGCGGTGCAACAACCTCTGCCGCCGCCTCTGTACGGAGAAGCCGCCTCTGGACGAGGCCCTGTCCGCCGTGGCGGCCCTGGGGGCAGACATCCCCCGGTACTCCCCCCGGATGGTACTGCTGGGCTATGGTACGGCTCCCGCCTTTTTTGCCCCGCTTTTTGGCGGAGGGCCGCGGGACATGATGTGTGCCTTTCTTAGCGGGCTGGCGGTGGGGGTGTGCCTCCTCTACGGGGGGAAATTCATCGGGGCCAACGGCTTTTTCCGCACGGCGGTGTGCAGCGCCCTGGCGGCCTTTCTGGCGCTGGCGCTGGTGGAGACGGGGCTGGGGGAGAGCGTGGACGTGGTAACCATCTCCACGCTGATGGTCCTGGTCCCCGGCGTGGCCCTGACCAACGCCATGCGGGAGATTATGGCCGGAGACACCTTCTCCGCCCTGAGCCGCACGGCGGACGCCATCCTGGCGGCCTCGGCCATCGCCCTGGGGGCGGCGGCGGGACAGGCTCTGGGCGGATTTTTGTAAGGAGGGCGGCATGGAGACGGTTTGCTTTGACTACGCCCTGCCCTGCCTATGCGCCTTTTGGGCCTGTGTGGGCTTTACGCTGATGTTCAACATCCACGGCTATGGAAAGCTTATCGCCGGGGTGGGCGGGGCCCTGGGCTGGCTGGTGTATCTGCTGGGGGGAAAGACCATCTTCGCGGCTTTCCTGGCGGCGGCGGCAATCGGCGTGTTTGCCGAGGTGATGAGCCGGGTCCGGCGCTGCCCGGTGACGGGCTATGTGCTGGTGGCTCTGCTGCCCCTGGTGCCCGGCGGAGGGATTTATTACGCCATGCGCCACGGCGTGGCGGGGGAGACGGACGCGTTCCTCAGCGCTCTGCTGCACACCTTTGGCATGGCGGCGGCGCTGGCGGTGGGGGCTATGCTGGCCTCGTCGGTGTTTCGGGCCGTGTTTCCCCGGCTCCACCCGCCGAAGAAGTGAACAACGGAGGATGGAATTTCACTATGGAAAGCTTCAAACAAGAATTATATGAAAACGGCTATTTCCGCCAGGAGGAGCTGGTATTCTGGGACTGTGACCGGGAGCGGCGGGTCCGCCTGGCGGCGCTCCTCAGCCGCCTGGGGGCCTTCGCCGGGTACGACTACGACGCCCGGGGCCTGACCCACGAGGTGCTGTGGGCCAACCGGGAGGTTTTCCTCCTGTCCCGGGCGTCGATTAAAATTCAGGACTGTCCCCACGCGGGGGACGTGCTGGACATCACCACCTGGGAGGCGGGGGCCAAAGCCGCCCACATGGGGCGGAACTACGAGATGCGGGACCGGCAGGGCCGCCTCCGGGTCTCCGCCCGGACAGACTGGATTCTGGTGGACCCCCTCACCCGGAAGATTCTGCGGCCCTCGGCCTTCACGGCCAAGCCCCTGCTGTCCTCGGACCGGTCCCTAGACTGTCCGGAGACGCAGAAGATTGTTCTTCCCAAGGAGGGACGGGAGGACCTGGGGACCCGGACGGTCCGCTGGTCCGACCTGGACGGCAACGGGCACCTGTTCAGCGGAAACTACGGCGACATCATCTGGGACGCCCTGCCGGAGGACCTGCAAGTCCGGGTCCCCCGGGAGTTCCAGATCAACTACAGCCGGGAAGCCGTCCTGGGGGATACCCTCCGTTTGGAGGGTTGCCGGGGAGAGACGGGTTATTTCGTGGAGGGCCTGGGGCCCCGCGGGTCCTGCTTCACAGCCCTGTGCGTGTTCTGAAAAGACTTCCCAAAAACTGTACTTGACGGCGGATTTTCCCAGGTATACAATGGAAGTATGTACTGTTCCGGCGGTTTTCCGCCGGAGAAGAGAGGAGATTTTCTATGAAACGCTTTCTAACCATCCTGCTGACTACCCTGGCGCTGGCGGGGCTGCTGTGCGTCAGCGCCTCCGCCTCCAGCTTTGACGGCCCGGCGGCGGAGCTGGCCGCCATCGGCATGCTCAAGGGCGGTCCCGGCGGCTTTGACCTGGAGAAGGTCCCCACCCGGGCCCAAGCCGCCATCATGCTGGTCCGGCTCTACGGCGCGGAGGAGGAGGCGAAGGCCGCCTACGCCGCCGGGGACCTCAAGTGCCCCTTCACCGACGTGAACGAGACCGCCGCCCCCCATGTGGCCTGGCTGGCGGGCAAGGGTCTTGCCAACGGGACCTCTGAATCCACCTTCGGCGCGTCCAACCCCTGCACCGCCAAGGCGTATACCATCTTCCTCCTCCGGGCCCTGGGCTATCAGGACAATGTGGACTTCACCGGCGCCAACGCCCAGGAGTTTGCCCTGAGCCTGGGCCTGCTGGACACCTCCTTGTTCACCGGGGCCTTCCTCCGGGACGACTTGGTGTCCATGACCTATCAGGCCCTAGGCGCGGACCTCAAGGACGACGATACCTACCTGCTGGCCAGCCTCATTGAGAGCGGGGCCGTGGGCGCGGCGGCCGCCAAGCCCATGACGGACAAGATCGAGGCCTATCGGGCCCTCCAGACCTCCGGCGCGGCGGCGGCCCAGGGGCTGGATACCACTGTGGACGCGAAAATGGCTATGAGCTTCAGCGTCAAGGGCACCGACGGCGGGACCTCCCTGGACATGACCCAGAAGGCGGACGCCACGGTTAAGGGCCGCATCCAGATGGTCCTGGACAAGGACCTCCAGATGGCCATGGACATGACCGTCACCGCGACAGACGGGGAGATCACCGAGACCGAAAAAATGGAGTACTGGCTGAAAGACGGTGTGGCCTATGTCCGCTCCGGCGAGGACGCCTACCAGATGCCCATGGGCATGGGTGTGGACGTAGAGAGCCTTACGGCCCTGATGGAGCAGGCCACCGGGAAAACCTACGCCGCCATGCTGCCCTTCATCGACTCCATCACCGCGAAAGCCTCCGGGGAAAACACGGTCTACACTCTGAAATTGAATAACGCCTTCGCCGGGATGATCAACGGCCTGACGAGCCAGATCTTGGGTGTGCTGGAGGCCGAGGCGGACCTGGACATGGAGATGTCCCTCTCCCTGGACGGCGGTACCATCACCTACACCGTGGGCAAAGATGGGACCCTGAAAAACGCCGCCGCCGACCTGGCCCTGAAAGCGGGCGTGAAAGCCTCCGACGGCAAGGACAGCCTGACGGCAAACGTCTCCGTGAACCTGGACATGACCATGGAGATCCAGGCCATGGGCAAGGCCGTGAAAATCAGCTTCCCCGATTTCTCGGACTTTGAGGATATTCTCGGCGGAGCAGACGGCCCCACCAGCATCTTCGCCGCCGTTTAAGCACCCTTCCCGCAAAAAGAGCCCCCCGGCAAAGCCGGGCGGCTCTTACAGTTCCCCGTCCTCCTGGGCCAGCTCGTCTCTGGCTTCCTGGAGGACTTTTTTTTCCGCCTTGGTGGTCAATTGGCTCTCGTCAAACTTCGCGAACAGGTCCGGGCGGCGGCGCATGGTCCGCTTGTAGCTCTCCTTCTTCCGCCATGCCGCCACCTTCCCGTGGTCCCCGGAGAGTAAAATCTCCGGCACCGCCCGCTCGTGCCACACGGCGGGCCGGGAGTACTGGGGGTACTCCAGAAGGCCGCTCCAGTGGGACTCCTCCTGGAAGCACTCCTCGTCCGGCAGGACCCCGGGCACCATGCGGCACACCGCGTCCGCCACCGCCATGGCGGGAATTTCCCCCCCGGTGAGAACGAAGTCCCCCATGGAGATTTCCTCGTCCACGCACTCGTCCAAAAACCGCTGGTCCACGCCCTCATAGTGCCCACAGACCAGAATCAGGTGTTCATAGTTCTCTTTCAGCTCCCGGGCCAGACCTTGGGTAAAGGTCCGCCCGCAAGGGGAGAGGAAAATGGTCCGCCCCGGCCCATGGGCCTCCACCACATGGGCCCAGCAGCGGTACAGCGGGTCCGCCTGCATGACGGCCCCCCGGCCTCCGCCGTAGGGGTAGTCGTCCACCTGCATCTGCTTGTTGGTGGTGTACTCCCGAATCTGGTGGGTCCGAATGGCGATGTACCCCCGCTCCTGGGCCCTGCCCAGGATGCTGACATTCAGCATGGCGTCCACGGAATCCGGGAACAGGGTCAAAATGTCGATGTTCACTCCAGCAGCCCCTCCCAGATTCGAATGTCCATCCGGTTGGTTTCCAGGTCCACGTTCAGAATAAAGGCGTCCTTCACCGCCGGGACCAGAAATTCCTTCACTCCCCGGACGGTATAGACCTTGCTGGCGGGATAGCGATCCACTCGGACCAGCTCCCCCACACACGCCCCGGTCTCCCCGTCGTAGACGTCCAGGCCAATGAGCTCGCCGTCGAAATACTCCCCCTCCGGGAGGCGGGCGTCCGCCCGGCGGACCAGCAGCTCCTTCCCCCGGAGCCCTTCCGCGGCGGAACGGTCCTCCACCCCCTCCAGCTTGAGGAGGGCCATGCCCTTGTGGACCCGGCAGGCGGCGGGGGTGACGGCCTGTCCCTCCAGATAGAAGGTTTGAAAGCCGGTGAGGAAGTCCGCCTCCCCCTCCAGGGGCAGGACCCGCAGCTCTCCCCGGATGCCGTGAACGCTTACAATCCGGCCCACGGGAACAAAATCCAATTTCATAAAGGACGCTCCTTTGCTCTCAATCAATTCCGGGGCAGGAAGAGGGAAAATCTGGTCCCCTTCCCGGGCTGGGAGAAAGCCTTCACATAGCCCCCCTGGCCCTGGGCGATCTGCTGGACCAGATAGAGCCCCACGCCCACGCCCTCCGCGCCGGAGGAGGCCCCGCCCCGGTAGAATCGCTGGAAGAGCTTCCCCAGCTCCTCCTCCTTCACGCCCGGTCCGGTGTCCGCCACGTCGATGCGGGCGAAAAGCTCATAGGCCCGGGCGCTGACGGTGACGCGGCCCGACGGGGTGTATTTCACGGCGTTGTCAATGAGGTTGCACACCGCCTCCGCCGTCCACCTGGGGTCGAAAACCGCCTCCGCGTCTGTGGGCTTTACCACCAGCTCCAGGCCCTTTTCCGCCACCCGGGGGGCGAACTGACCGGCGGCCTCCTCCAGCATGGGCCCCAGGGGCCCGGGCCGGGGACGGAGGACCAGCACCCCGGCTTCCAGGCGGGAGGTTTTTACCAGCGCCTCAATGAGGGCCTGGAGCTTTCTCGCCTGTCCTCCCAGGGCGGCGGTGCAGGCCCGGCAATCCTCCGGGGCCTGCTCCTCCAGAAGCTGGGTGTAGAGCAGCACGTTGGCGATGGGAGTTTTCGTCTGGTGGGAGATATCGGCAATGAGGGACTTGATCTTGTCCCGCTCTTCCCGGAGATGGACGGCGGAAATGGCGGAGGCGCTGAGGTAGTGGGCCAGCTTCGTCTCCACGGCGGAGAGCAGGGTTTCGTCAAAAGTCTCCTCCCGAAAGTCTCCCCGGATGGCCTCGTCCAGCATCCGGTCCAGGCGGCGAAGCAGACGGCGCATCCGCCAGCGGTCCCAGAGGAACAGCGCCGCCAGCGCCAGAAGCAAAACGGCAAGAAAGCCGTATCCCGCTCTCGTCACGCCTCAGCCCTCGGTTTCCCCGGAGGACCAGACATAGCCGATGCCATAGACGGTTTTTAGAAACTGGGGCTTGGAGGGGTTCTCCTCCAGCTTCCCTCGAAGGCGCTTCACCGTCACGGACAGGGCGTTTTCGTCCACGTACTCCGCCCCGTCGGTCCAAACCCGGTCCACCAGCAGCTCCCGGGGCAGAGTCCGGCCCCGGTTTTCCACCAGAATGCGGAGGAGCTTCTGCTCCGTCTTGCTCAGGTCGATGAGCCGTCCGCCCCGGCGGAACTCCATGCGGTCAAAATCGAAGGCAAACGCTCCCAGGACCAGCGGTCCCTCTCCGCCCCGGCAGACGGCCCCCGTCCGGCGGAGCTGGGCGTTGACCCGGGCCCGGAGCACCGCCAGGGAGAAGGGCTTTGTCACATAGTCGTCGGCCCCGGATTCCAGGCCCGCCACGATATCCGTCTCCATATCGTTGGCGGTAAGCAGGATGACGGGGACATAGCCGGACCCGGCCCGGAACTTCCGGAGGAAGTCCAGTCCGCTGCCGTCGGGGAGGTTCACGTCCAGCACCAGCAGGTCAAAGCCCCCCGCCTCCAGGGCGGCCCGGGCGGCAGAGAGCGTCCGGCACAGGACCAGCTCCGCCTCCGGGCTCCGCAGGGCCAGGCACAGCCCGTCTCCTAAAGCCTGGTCATCCTCCACAATCAGAATTCGCTTCACGCCGCCCCTCCTTTCCGCCGCCCGGTCTCCGGCTTTTTTAAGACACGCTCAAAGCGTCCTCCAGCACCAAGCCGGGGTTGTGCTTGGTCAAAAAGCCCACGGACCACTCGCCGCCAAAGGCCACCAGCAGCCGGTCCTTGAAATCCTCCAGCACCGCCGCACCGGTGCACAGGACCAGCTCGTCGGGCTTCACGGGGCACTCGGTGATGAGCCGCAGGTGGTCGTAGGGCAGACCCTCCATGTAGAGCTCCACGCCGTACTCCGCCTTCATGCGGTATTGGAACACGTCGAACTGCAAGGTGCCCACGACTCCCACCACGACCTCCTCCATGCCGCCGCCGGGGCGCTTGAAGATCTGGATGGCGCCCTCCTGGGCAATCTGCTCCGTGCCCTTGATGAACTGCTTGCGCTTCATGGTGTCCTTGGGGGACACCCGCATGAAGTGCTCCGGCTCGAAGGTGGGAATGCCCGCGTAGCGGAACTTCTTCCCCGGCACGGTGACGGTGTCGCCAATGGAGAAAATGCCGGGGTCGAACACGCCGATGATGTCCCCGGCGTAGGCCTCGTCCACAATCTCCCGCTCCGCCGCCATCATCTGCTGGGGCTGGGAGAGGCGCATTTTCTTGCCGGTCTGGACGTGGAAGTACTCCGCGTCCCGCTGGAAGCGGCCGGAGCAGATGCGCATAAAGGCCAGCCGGTCCCGGTGGGCCTTGTTCATGTTGGCCTGAATTTTGAAGACGAAGGCGGAGAAGTCCGGGGAAAACGCGTCGATCTCCTCCTCTCCCGCCATGCGGCTTAAGGGGGCGGAGGTCATGCGGAGGAAGGCTTTCAAAAAGGGTTCCACGCCGAAATTGGTCAGGGCGGAGCCGAAGAAGACGGGGGAGAGAGTCCCGGCCCGGACGGCTTCCAGGTCGAAGTCCCGGCCCGCCCCCAGCAGTTCCACTTCTTCTTGAAGCTGCCGCCAGCGGTTTTCCCCAAGCATGCCCCCCAGGTTGGGGTCATCCAGGTCCACGGCGGTGGCCTCGGCCTTTTTGGCGTGGCCCTCGCCGGAGAAGAAGAGGATATGGGCGGACTCCCGGTCATAGACCCCCTGGAATTCCTTCCCGGAGCCAATGGGCCAGTTGACGGGGTAGGTGTCGATGCCCAGCTCCGCCTCCACCTCGCCGCAGAGCTCCAAGGGGTCCCGGCTCTCCCGGTCCATCTTGTTGATGAAGGTGAAGATGGGGATGTGCCGCAGGGCGCAGACCCGGAAGAGCTTCCTCGTCTGGGGCTCCACGCCCTTGGCGGCGTCGATGACCATGACGGCGGAGTCCGCCGCCATGAGGGTGCGGTAGGTGTCCTCGGAGAAGTCCTGGTGGCCCGGGGTGTCCAGGATGTTGACGCAGTAGCCGTCGTGCTGGAACTGCATGACGGAGGAGGTGACGGAGATGCCCCGCTGCTTCTCAATTTCCATCCAGTCGCTGGTGGCGGCCCGGGCCCGCTTGCCCTTGACCTCGCCCGCCTGGGCGATGGCCCCGCCGTAGAGCAGGAGCTTTTCCGTGAGGGTGGTTTTGCCCGCGTCGGGGTGGGAGATGATGGCGAAGGTTCGCCTCCGGGCGATTTCGTCCTTAAAAGCGGCCATGTTGCAGCCTCCTGGTTTTTAATAATGGGAGTGTTTCCACAAATTAAATAATATAGCATAGATTTGGGCGGTTTGCAAGTCCGGCGCATTGACAGGGCTTTGTCCGGCGTGCTATCATACTCACCTATATCCCGTTGATGGCCAAGTACCTGGGAATTCTCACCGGAAAAAGCGAAGAGGCCTGATTCCATTCCCGGAGGAGCGCGCCTTTTTTATCAAGGGGCTGTGCGGCTTTGCCAACACCCAGGTATTCACAACCATTTTGAGCTTTACCGTGGACAACGCCCGGATTTCTCCGGTGGATCTGCTGCTGGGCTATCCCTCCAACCTGATTTTAATGTGGAAAGAGCGGCGCTTCATCCGCTGGAAGCTCTGCCTGCCCCTGTCGGCCCTGGTGACTGCGGGGAGTATCCCGGGCATTCTGTTAAAAAAACACAGATGCCGGCGTCATCAAAGTCATCTTCGGCATGGTGATTTTTCTGCTGGGCCTGGAGATGCTGAGCGCCCGCGTTCTGGACGAGGTGCGGGTGAAAAAATGCGTAACCGTCATGCTGATGTTCTCCGGGGCGGCGCTGATTCTCAGATGAACACAGGTTCTTGCAAAAATCCAAGGGAAACCAATTGACGGTTTCCGTCCCTTATGCTAAACTGAAAGCAATGTGTCAATGGCAGGACACGGGCTCCAGGCCTTGCTTGCGGCGTGCCGGGCAAGACCGAACATCACAACCATGACATGATCGGGAAAGAAGGAAGCATATGTACAAAATCGTCAGAAAAGAGGCTCTGCGCCCCACCGTCACCCTGTATGAGATCGAGGCCCCGCTGATCGCCAAGAAGGCCCAGCCGGGACAGTTCATCATCCTCCGGGTGGACGAAAAGGGCGAACGCGTCCCCATTACCATCAACGCCTACGACCCGGAAAAGGGCACCGTCACCATCATCGTCCAAACCGTGGGCGCCACCACGGAGAAGCTCAGCCGCCTCAGCGAGGGCGACTGCCTCCAGGACTTCGTGGGTCCCCTGGGCAAGGCCACCGAGACCGAGGGCAAGAAAAAGGTCTGCGTGGTCGGCGGCGGCGTGGGCTGCGCCATCGCCTACCCCGTTCTCAAAAAGTTCCACGACGACGGGGCCGAGGTCCACGCCGTGGTGGGCTTCCGCACCGAGGACCTGGTGATTCTCGAGGACGAGTTCAAGAAGTCCTCCGACAAGCTCATCGTCTGCACCGACGACGGGAGCTATGGCCGCAAGGGCCTGGTCACCGAGGCTTTGAAGGAGCTCATTGAAGAAGGGAACCAGTACGACGAGGTCTTCGCCATCGGCCCCATGGTCATGATGAAATTCGTCTCCAAGACCACGGAGCCCTACGGCGTCCCCACCACCGTCTCCATGAGCCCCATTATGATCGACGGAACGGGCATGTGCGGCGGCTGCCGCCTGAGCGTGGGCGGCGAGATGAAGTTCGCCTGCGTGGACGGCCCGGACTTCGACGGCCACAAGGTGGATTGGGATCTGGCCGTGAAGCGGAACCAGATGTATATGGAATTCGAGAAGCACAAGCACGAGGAGACCTGCAACCTCTTTAAGAAGGAGGCCGAATAATCATGGCCAATATGTCTTTACAGAAAAACCCCATGCCCTCCCAGGACCCCAATGTCCGGAATAAGAACTTCCAGGAGGTGGCCCTGGGCTACACCGAGGAACAGGCTCTGGACGAGGCCCAGCGCTGCTTAAACTGCAAGAACCGGGCCTGCATGCAGGGCTGCCCCGTCATGGTACATATCCCTGAGTTCATCGCCGAGGTGGCCAAGGGCGACTTTGAGGCGGCGTACCAGATCATCTCCAACACCTCCGCCCTGCCCGCCGTCTGCGGCCGGGTGTGCCCCCAGGAGACCCAGTGCGAGATGTACTGCGTCCGGGGCAAGAAGGGCGATCCCGTGGGCATCGGCCGTCTGGAGCGGTTTGTCGCCGACTGGCACAACGCCCACCGCGCCGAGGCTCCGGAAAAGCCCGCCAGCAACGGCCACCGTGTCGCTGTCGTCGGCTCCGGCCCCGCGGGACTGACCTGCGCGGGCGACCTGGCCCGGAAGGGCTATGACGTCACCGTGTTCGAGGCCCTCCATCTGGCGGGCGGCGTGCTGGTGTACGGTATCCCCGAGTTCCGTCTGCCCAAGGCCATCGTCCAGAAGGAAGTGGACGGATTGAAGGCCATGGGCGTGACCATCGCCACGGATACGGTTATCGGCCGGACCATCTCCATCGACGAGCTGATGGAGGAGCAGGGCTTCGAGGCCGTGTTCATCGGCTCCGGCGCTGGGCTCCCCATGTTCATGGACATCCCCGGCGTGAACTACCGGGGCGTCTACTCCGCCAACGAGTTTTTGACCCGCATCAACCTGATGAAGGCCTATCTCCCCGACTCCGACACCCCCATTCAGCGGCCCAAGAAGGTGGCCGTGGTGGGCGGCGGCAACGTTGCCATGGACGCGGCCCGCTGCGCCAAGCGCTTGGGGGCCGAGGTGTACATCGTCTACCGCCGGGGCATGGAGGAGCTCCCCGCCCGGAAGGAAGAGGTGGAGCACGCCGAGGAGGAGGGCATCATCTTCAAGACCCT
>CAQXTN010000019.1:0-35888 GCA_948916585.1 uncultured Oscillibacter sp.
GCCAGGTTGGCGTGGGGCAGGCCGGAGCCGGAGAAGATGGGCAGCTTCTGCCCGCGGACCAGGGTATTCAGACCGTCGATAGTGGAAACGCCGGTCTGGATGAACTCGTTGGGGTAGTCCCGGGCGGCGGGGTTCATGGGCAGACCGTCGATGTCCCGGTATTCCTCCGCCAGGATGTCGGGGCCGCCGTCAATGGGGCGGCCCATGCCGTTGAACACCCGGCCCAGCATGTCGCCGGACACGCCCAGCTGGAGGGGGTGGCCCAGGAAACGGACCTTGGCGTCGGCCATGTTGATGCCCGCGGCGGACTCGAAGAGCTGGACCACGGCGGTGTCGCCGTTGACCTCCAGCACCTGGCCCCGGCGGGTGGTGCCGTCGTGGAGCTCCACCTCCACCAGCTCGTTGTAGGTGACGTTCTCCACCATGCGGACCATCATCAGCGGGCTGACGATTTCCTCTACGGTTTTGTATTCACGAATCATCAGTTGTCACCTCCCTGGGCGGCGATCCCGGCAATCTGGGCTTCCATCTCAGTTCCGATTTCCTCGTAGACCTTGACGTACTCCTCGGCGGGAACGCTCTTGGCCCGGCCGATCTTCTCCCGGACGGGGATATCAAAGAGCTTCATCACGTCCGCCCCCTTGGCGATGGCGTCCCGGCACAGAGTCTCGTAGCGGAGGATCAGCGCCAGGAGCTTGCCCTGGCGGTCGTAGCTGGAATAGCCGTCGATGTCGGTAAAGGCGTTTTGCTGGAGGAAGTCCTCCCGGACCATCCGGGCCACTTCCAGGGTCAGCTGGTCGGCGGGGGACAGGGCGTCCTTACCGACGAGCTGGACGATTTCGTTCAGGCTGGCCTCCTGCTGGAGGATGCTCATGGCCTGGCCCCGGTCCTTCATGAAGTTCTCGCCGAAGTTCTCGTCGAACCAGGGCTTGAGGGTGTCCAGATACAGGGAATAGGAGTTCAGCCAGTTGATGGCGGGGAAGTGGCGCTTATAGGCCAGGGACGCGTCCAGGGCCCAGAAGACCTTGACAATGCGCATGGTGGCCTGGGACACGGGCTCGGAGAGGTCGCCGCCCGGAGGCGACACGGCGCCCACGGCGGTCAGGCTGCCCCGGCGCTCGTCGGAGCCGACGCACTCCACGCTGCCCGCCCGCTCGTAGAACTGGGCCAGACGGGAGGAGAGGTAGGCGGGGTAGCCCTCTTCGCCGGGCATCTCCTCCAGACGGCCGGACATCTCGCGGAGGGCCTCGGCCCAGCGGGAGGTGGAGTCGGCGATGACGGCCACGTCATAGCCCATATCCCGGAAGTACTCCGCGATGGTGATGCCGGTGTAGACGGACGCCTCACGGGCCGCCACGGGCATATCGGAGGTGTTGGCGATCAGCACCGTCCGCTTCATCAGCGACTCGCCGGTGCGGGGGTCCTTCAGCTCGGGGAACTCCCGCAGAACGTCGGTCATCTCGTTGCCCCGCTCGCCGCAGCCGATGTAGACCACGATGTCCACGTCGGACCACTTGGCCAGCTGGTGCTGGACCACGGTCTTGCCGGAGCCGAAGGGGCCGGGAACGGCGGCGGTGCCGCCCTTGGCGATGGGAAACATGGTGTCGATGATCCGCTGGCCGGAGCACAGGGGACGCTCGGGGGAGTATTTCTTCTCATAGGGGCGGCCGATACGCACGGGCCACTTCTGGACCATGGTCAGGGGCACGTCCTTGCCGTCCTCGGTGGTGAGGGTGGCCACGGTGTCCGTAACCTTGTAGCTGCCGCTCTGGACGGACTTGATGGTGCCTTTCAGGTTGGGGGGCACCATGATTTTGTGGAGCACCACGGCCGTCTCGGGGACGGTGCCGATGACGTCGCCGCCAATCACCTTGTCCCCGGCTTTCACCGTGGCGGTGAAGTCCCACTTTTTCTCGTGGTCCAGGGCGGAGACCTCCACGCCTCTTGTGATGTTGGCGCCCACCTTCTCCACGATTTTCTCCAGGGGGCGCTGGATGCCGTCATAGATGCCCTCGATCATGCCGGGGCCCAGCTCCACGCTCATGGGCGCGCCGGTGGTTTCGACGACGGCGCCGGGGCCCAGGCCGGAGGTTTCCTCGTAGACCTGGATGGAGGCGGCGTCGCCCTTCATGGTCAGGATCTCGCCGATCAGGCGCTGGGGGCCGACGCGGACCACGTCGCTCATGTTGGCGTTGGACAGGCCCGTGGCAACCACCAGCGGCCCGGAAACTTTAACAACTTTGCCGCTCAAACTCTAAAACCTTCTTTCAGGATAGATTTGCGGGAATCCCCTCTCCCGTTGCCGCATGCCCGGAAAGGGGTCCAGGGGAAAACGCCGTTTTCCCTTGGTTTCCCCGCCAAAGCGGGGAAAGAAATTGAAATCATTTTTGTGACGACATGCGCGTCACAAAAATTCCGATACTCCAGCCGCCTTGGGCGGCGGCTCCAGTGACCGACGTCACTGGAGGGGGGGATCTAAAGGGGGGACGAAGTCCCCTCTTTAAAGGACTAAAGGATATCCGCGCCGACCGCGCGCTCAATCGCTCTTTGAATGTTATTCTTGCCGATGCCCAGGGACCCCTGGCGGCCGGGAATGAGGATGATGGCGGGCCGCAGCTCGTCCTTATAGCGGGAGATCACGTCCTCCATATCCTTCGCCAGCTGCTCCGTGAGGTAAATCACGGCGCAGTTTCCCTTAGCCAGCTCCTTGATCTTCTCCTTGGCCTCCGCCGCGTCCGCGACGGGGTAGGTGTCCAGCCCCAGAGCCCGGAAGCCCATGACGGACTCCCAATCGCCGATGGCGGCGATCTGATAGGTCATTGCCATACGTCCACCGCCTTACACATACCCGTTCCGCAGACGGGAACGGATCACCTCGGCGGGCAGGCCCGCCCCGCGGCCCATCAGCAGGATGCGGATATTCGTATACTCCGTCTCCCGGGCCGCCAGATACCCCAGCAGCGGGGCCTCGCCGAAGGGCACGAACTGCGCCCCGGCCAGGTACTCCCCCACCGCGTCGTCACAGAGCTTCTCAAAAGCCGTCAGCGGCCCGCCCCGCAGGGCCTCCGCTCCCGCCTCCGCCGCCGCCTGGAGGGGCGTGGGGCCGTAGAGCTCCTGGAGCGCGCCGGAGTTTCCGGCGGCGGCCACGGCGTCCTCGCCGATGTCCCCGCCCTCCAGCAGCACGGTTTTCAGGAACTCCCCGCTCTTGCCCATCCGCAGGGTGCGAACCAGGCTGCGGAGGTTTGCCGCGTCGATCTGGATTTTGACGTAGCCCGCCAAAAAGGCGCTGCCCGTCTCCTCCGCCACCCGCGCCATCTCCTGATAGCACCGGCGGTCCAGGGCAATGTCGGAGAGCTGGGGGTCCCGGGTGGAATCCAGAATCTCCCGGCCCTCCGCCGCCGCGGCGGCCAGACCCTCCGGCAGCTCCTCCAGCCGCCCGGTCAAAACCGCCTCTTTCAGCACGGAGGCCGGAACCCGGCCCATATCCATCAGCATGGAGTCGGGGCTTACGTTCATGGCTGCGGCTTTCAGCACGGCCTTGATGTTGTGATAGTCGTATTTCAGCTTGAAAATGTCGATATACCTGGGGTCCGGCGCGCCGTCCAGCACGTCGGAGAGGGTGGCCTCCCGGGCCGCCGAGAGGGCGGCGTCCATGGCCTCGGGACTGCGGGCGTCCAGCTCAGGATACCCGCACTCCTGGAGGATTTTCACCGCCTCCTCGTCGCTGCGGGCCTCCAGCACCTGTTCCATCCGTTCCCGTGTCAGGAGCCCGGTCTCCATGGCCTTGATGCGGGCCGAGATCGCCAGGTAATCGGTGTCTTTGATTTTGTTAGCCAAGACACTTCCTCCTTCATGAGAACAGCTTCTTCACCACTTCTCCCGCAGTTTCCGCCTTTTGCAGGCGCACCAGGGTGTCGAACGCGCAGTTGACCTCCACGTTCTCCGAGCGGAGGATGAAGCCGCCGGGTATGGAACGGGTCTCGCCGGAGAGGGTCAGCTTCTTGCCGCCGGCCTGGTTGGCCTTTTCCACGGCGGCCTTGCCCACCTTGCGGCGGTCCTTGTCGGAGAAGATGACCTCCTCCTTGCCGGTGGAGGACGCCTGGACCAGCAGCTGTGCCAGCACGGCGGTATACTTCTCCTCCGGCAGGGAGCAGAGCTTTTGGAGGGCCAGGTCATAGGCCTTCTCCACCATCTCCTGCTTGGCGGCCAGGGCGGCCTTCCGGGCCTCCATCTGGGCGGTGCCAGCCAGGCGCTCCTCCCGCTCCGCAGCGGCCTTTTTGTTCTTGGCGTCCAGGTCCGCCGCCTCGGCGTCCGCCTGGGCCTGATACCGGGCGGCAATCTTCTCCGCCTCGGCCCGGGCCTCGCCTAGAACCCGGTCGATCTCCGCCTGGGCGTCGGCGCTGATGCGCTGGGTGATTTTTTCAATTCCGTTCATGGTTCAATCCCCTTTCTGCGGGGCCGATTAAGAAATGTTAATGATCATCAGCATGGAAGCCAGCAGAGACAAGATGGCGTAGAACTCCACGGTGATGCAGAGCACCATGCCCTTGGACCAGTCGTCGGGCTTCTTGGCCAGGATGTTGATGGAGCCGGCAGCCACGCGGCCCTGGGCGATGGCGGAGAACAGGCCGCCAAGCGCCATGGGAAGGCACGCGCAGAAATACTGGAGGCCCTGGGCCACCGTCATGCCGCTGGCGTCACCGCCAAGCAGGCCCATGGAGAAGATGGCGAAGAACCAGACCACCAGGCCGTACAGGCCCTGGGTGCCGGGGATAACCTGGAGAATCATGACCTTACCGAATTTGCTGGGGTCCTGGCAGAGGAGGCCGGTGCCCGCCTCGCCGGCGATGCCGGTGCCCTTGGCGGAGCCGATGCCGGGGAGAACCGCCGCCAGGCCCGCGCCCAGAAGAGCCAGGGCCAGGCCGCCAAAAGCGCCCAGGAAGGATTGTGCCGCCGCGTTCTGCTCGATCGCCTGAATGAGTTCCATATCCACCATAATGTTGTTCCTCCTAAAATAAATTTACTTTGTAATGTCCACGTATTTGGTCTCCATGGCCAGGGGCCGGAAGGGCTTGCCGCCGTCCTCATAGAACTTCCCGAAGTACTCCAGGCACTGGAGACGCAGGTCGTGGACGTAGCAGCCCAGCAGGTTCAGCGCGAAGTTCAGCGCGTTGCCCGCCAGGGAGATCACAAGGAAAATGACGATGTTGCCGGGAATCGCGCCCAGGGTGTTGAACACCTGGGCAATGACGCTGCCCGCCAGCATCAGGGCCATGAGACGGGCGTAAGAGAGGATGTCGCCGAAGTAGCCCGTCACATGGTTGTAGAGGGAGCCAAAGATGCCCATGATCTTGCCAAAGCCTTGGCCGGTGACCAGGGGCCCAATGACGATCAGGGCCAGGCCCGCGTAAAGCACCAGGTTCGTGACGCCCGCCGCCATCAGTCCGATGCCGGCAAAGACGATCCACCACGTGACCTCCTCGAACACGGCGTCCAGCACCTGTCCGGCCTTGAGCTTGCGGATGAAGCTGACGGCCATGCCGGTGATGATCTGGACCAATCCCAGGGCCATGGCCCCCACCAGGATCATCAGCGTGTCGTTCAGCGGGGTGAAGAGGGCCGGGAGGGCGAAGTCCCCGCCGGTGGTGATCTTCACCACCTGGGTGAGGAAGTCTCCGAAGAAGCCGCCGGTAATCGCGCCCATCAAAAAGGTGGACACACCGCACAGCTGCATCAGGCCCATCATGTGGCCCATGGTGCCCTTGGGCCGGTACTTTTTCGAGATGAGCATACCAGCCAGGAACATCAAAATCCCGTAGCCCATGTCCGCCATCATGATGCCATAGAACAAAATGAAGAAGGGCGCCATGAGGGGGTTGGGGTCCACGTTGTTGTAGGCGGGGAGAGAGTACATCTCCGTCACCATGTTCAGCGGCCGGGTGAGCCAGTTGTTTTTCAGGCGCACCGGCACGTCGGGGATATCCTCCTCCGTGGGGTCGCTGGCCTCCCAGGCGCAGCCCTTGCCGTCCAGCAGGGCTTGAACCTCGCCCAGGTTCTCCGCCGGGGCCCAGGCCTCGAAAAAGACGATGGTCCCGTCGGTGAGGAGGCGCTCGGCGTTCTGGTCCTCCGCCGCCTCGGCGTGAAGGCGGTCGGCATAGAGCCGAAGCCCGTCCCGCTCTGGGGCCAGGGCAGCGATGGCGGCCTCGGCCTCCTGCCGCTGCTTCTGGTTCTCCGACAAGGCCGCGTCCAGAGCCTGGACGTTCTGGGCCGCCGTGCCCGTCACCCCCTGGAAGGCGGTGACGCTGAACCCATGGGGCCGCAGGACCTCCAGGGCCTTCTCCTCCTCCGCCCGGTGGGCGATGAGGAGGCAGCAGCGCTGCTGCTTGTCGGCGCTGATCTCATAGAGCTCCGCCAGGTTCTCCCCCAGCTCATTGCGGATGGCGGCGGTGTCCGCCGCCCCGGGGAGCACACCCAGGCGGAACACCGCATGCTCGGTGCCCCCCAGCTCCAAAGGCATGTCCAGGGGGACCCAGGGCTCCAGCCCCGCCCTCCGGCTGAGGAGGCGGCCCTCCTCGCCCTGGAGACGGGCAATGTCCTGCAACCGCCCGTTGATCTGCTGGCTGACGGCCCGGGCCTTTTCCAGGGTCCCGTCGCTGAGGAATTCCGCCTCGCTCACTTCCCGGCGCTGGATGAAGAGGCCGTCCTTGGTTCCGCCGTAGCGCTTCAGGGCGTCCAGGGCGGCGGCGGCCTCCCCCTGTTCGTTCTTGGTCTGCGCCAGCGTGGAGGCGTCCCGCCGCAGCAGCGCCGCCCAAGCGGGGTCCGAGAGCTTCCCGGTGGGCTCGCTGATCTCCACACAGCCCAGGCGCAGCAGCTCCCGCAGGAGAGCGTCCCGGCTGTCGGCCATGGCCATGACGCGGAGCTTTTTCATTTTTACAATGGCCATCTCAGTTGCTCACAACCCTTCCGACAATAAACTCCGCCGCGGCCTCCAGGTGTTTTTCCGCCGCCGCCCGCAGCTTAGCGGCGTCCTCCTCTGCGGCCTGAGCGGTTTTCGCGGCGACCGCTGCCGCCCGCTCCTCCGCCTGGCGCAGAAGCTCCCGGCCGGCCTCCGCTCCGGCGCTCCGCCGTTTCTGCAAGAGCGCCTGACCTTCCTTTTCCGCGTCTGCCACGATCTGCTTTGCCTCTGCCTCCGCAGCGGCGCGGCGCTCCCGGGCCTCGGTTTCCACCTGCGTTACCTTTTCGATCGCTTCCAAAGACATTCGTTCTCACCTTCTCTCCATGGTGCCACGCCTCCCGGCCTTGGTCTCTCCGGGGATATGGCCATACTAGCATACAGTATAGGCGAAGTTGTTCGGTTTTGCAAGGGAATTTTTGTTACAGCGCAGAAAAGAAACGCGGTCCTCCCTAAAGGGAGGACCGCGCATAGGACTGGAATCTGTACGCCGCGCTCAATTTGCCTGCGCCAGCCGCTCCAGGGCTTCCTCCCTGGAGGCGGTGAAGAAAAAGTGCTTTCCGTTGTTGGACTCGTAGATAAAGTCCCGGAGGGGCTTGCTGGTATAGTGGGAATAGTCGCCGAAAAAGGCGGCCTGGACCGTGGTGACCTCCGCCGCATCGCCGGAGACGGCCGCGATATCCGTTTCGTGTTCCTTTACATATTCGATGTTCATAAAACCGCCTCCTTACGTCAAAATCGCGGTACAAATCCCAGCTGGGGGGGAGAACATACCACAAGACGGACCGTTTGTCAAATCAGGGCAGCCTCTTCCCTCAGTCCACGATGGGTCTCCTCGTCTCATAGGGGTAGTAAAACGCGCGGCCCTCCACCGAGAGGAACGCCCCCGGAGACCCTGGGTATTCCGCCGCGCGGATTCGCCTTTCTACTTCCGCCAAATCGTGCCGCGCCGGGTCTATCCGAAACAGCTCCAGCATTTCCTTCCGCGTAAACGGCTTGCGCTTCCAGGTCTCCTCCGATACCGGCAGAGGCTGTCCCTTTGAAATCAGGCCGATGATTTTCTCAAAGCAGTACAGCAGGTGATTCATGGACTTTAATTTCAGCGTCTCAACCGATTCAAAGGGCGCGATGGCGAAGGAAGAGGTCATGACAATCGCGCCGCTGTCGACCGTTTCCTTCATATGGTGAACCGTGACGCCATACTCCTGGGCCCCCTCGTAGAGCGCAAAATTATAGCACCCGGTTCCGGGATAGGCGGGTGAGCCCGGATGAAAATTGACCGCGGCCTTTTGGGCGGAATCCAGCATACTTTTGGGAATAATCCAGGGAGACACAAACGACAGGATATATTCCGGACGCCGCCAGCGCAATTCTTCGTCAAGATGGTCCCCCACAGCGCCGCGTATAGACAAAAACTCCTTATCCGCAAAGCCGCTCTTCAAAAGCGCCTCCGCATAATCACAAAAGACGTTTCTTTTTTTGGAAAACATCAATACCTTCAAATCGCCCATATCTTCCCCCAGCCCTTGCAGGCTCTTTGCTTTCAATGATCTTTTTGTTTTACTTCGTAAAACAAAGCGGTGTACACCGCTGAAAATTTTTCCATTTTGGAAGCCGCCGCCTGTGCCTCGTCAGCCTTTTGCCGCACCTTTATGGTGTGGTCAGATATCGTCAACATATCATAATCCGTTCCCCCTGTCAACGGTTTCTCCTTCTTAGGAGCTTCTCCTGGGGCCCGGCGCTTCCGAGAGAAAGGCGGACACGCGGGTCCGCCCCTACGCCGTATGCCTCCTAGTAAAATACGTAATCGAATACCCCCTCGATTCTCCCAGCCCTTTTCTTTTCCCCCAAATTGTGGTATACTGCTGTGCAAATCCAATACGTTCCACAACAAGGAGGGATTTCTATGCAGGCCGAAAAACGGCGGCAGGCCATTTTAAAATACCTGCGGCAGGCCAGCCGCCCCGTCAGCGCGGGGTTCCTGGCGGAGCGCTTTTCCGTCAGCCGCCAGGCGGTGGTGGGGGACGTGGCCCTGCTCCGGGCCTCCGGGGCGGACATCTCCGCCACCCCCAGGGGCTATGTCATTCTGAAGCCCAGCCAGGACCTGGTCCGCCGGGTGGCCTGCCGCCACGACGCCGCGGGGATGGAGGCGGAGCTCTGCGCCGTGGTGGACCAGGGCTGCTCCGTGCTGGACGTGATTGTGGAGCACCCCGTCTACGGCCAGCTCACCGGCCCCCTCCAGCTCGCCAGCCGGTACGATGTGGGCCAGTTCCTCTCCCGCTGCGCCGGGGCCCGGCCCCTGTCGGACCTCACCGGCGGCATCCACCTCCACACCCTCTCCTGCCCGGACGAGGACGCCTTTTGCCGGGCGCGGGAGGCCCTGGGGACCCTGGGAATCTTATGGGAGGGCGAAGAATGAAGCGGCATAACGGCCTCCGGGACATGACCGCGGGCAGCCCCGCCGGGCATATCCTCTATTTCGCCCTGCCCCTTTTGGCGGGGAGCCTCCTCCAGCAGCTCTACAACATGGTGGACAGCTGGGTGGTGGGGCGCTATGTGGGGGACGGGGCCCTGGCCGCCGTGGGGGTGGGCTTCCCGGTTCTGACTATGTTCTCCTCCCTGTTCATCGGCCTTTCCAGCGGCGGCACGGTGGTCATCGCCCAGTTCTTCGGCGCGGGGAAAATGGACCGGGTCCGGGACGCGGTGGACACCATCTACGCCGCCTTCCTCACCTCCATCGTCCCCCTGACGGCCCTGGCCCTGCTGGCGGTGGGGCCCATCCTCCGCCTGCTCCAGGTGGAGGAGGCCGCCTATGGCGAGGCGTACCTCTATTTAATGGTGGTCTGCGCCGGGCTCATCGGCAGCATCGGCTACAACCTCAACGCCGGAATTTTAGGGGGCCTGGGGAACAGCCGGAGCACCCTTTTGTTCCTGGCGGTGGCCTCGGTGATGAACATCCTCCTGGACCTGGCGCTGGTGCTGGCCTTCGGCCTGGGGGTTTTCGGCGTGGCCCTGGGCACGATCCTCGCCCAGGCCTTCTCCTGGCTTTTCGGCGTGTTCTATATCAACCGCCGCTACCCGGAGATTTCCCTCCGCCTCCTGCCCCGGAGGTTCGACCGGGCCCTCTTCCGGCAGATCATGGGCATCGGCCTTCCGGCGGGAATCCAGATGTCCCTGGTTGCCCTGGGGGCCATGGTGGTGATGGGGAAGATCAACTCCTACGGCAAGGAGTTCACCGCCGGGTACAACGTGGGCTTCCGGCTGGACCAGCTGGCCTTCCTGCCCATTCAGAGCCTGTCCAGCGCCGTCATCTCCTTCGTGGGCCAGAACACCGGCGCCAGAAAGCCGGACCGGGCCCGGCGGGGCATCCGGGTCGCCGTTGCCCTCTCCGCCGCCTGGGCCCTTTTGATGACGGCGGTTCTCCTGCCCCTCCGGGAGCCTTTGGTGGCCTTCTTCTCCCCCACGCCGGCGGTGATTCACGCCGGGGCCGTCTACCTCCAGTGCATCATGCCCTTCTACTTTATGTTCGCCGTCATGTTCTGTCTGAACAACGCCATGCGGGGCGCGGGGGACAGCGTGTTTCCCATGGTGGACGTAATTTTGTCCCTGATCCTGGTCCGGGTCCCGGCGGTGTACTATCTGGCGGACCACTACGGGCCGGATTATATGTACTACGGCTGCGCCGTGGGCTGGACCGTGGGCCTGGCCCTGTCCCTGGTCTGGTACTTTTCCGGCCGGTGGAAGCGGCACGGAAGCCTGGCGGACCGGGAGGAACCCGAAATTTCCGGCCCGGAACCGTGAAAGCCGCTTGTAATTTTCCGGCAAACTCAGTATAATAAACCAATTGAGCCCGTCACTACCGGCGCCCTTCCATTCGGGGCCGCCGCTTTAAAGGAGAAAGAGCATGGAAAAGAAAAAATTCTATATCACCACGCCGATTTACTACCCCTCGGACAAGCTCCACATCGGCCACACCTACTGCACCGTGGCCACCGACGCCCTGGCCCGGTACCACCGCCTGCTGGGCGAGGACGTCATGTTCCTCACCGGCACCGACGAGCACGGACAGAAGATCGAGGAAAAGGCCAAGGAGGCCGGCATCTCCCCCCAGGAATTTGTGGACCGCATTGTGGACGGTCCCCGGGGCGTGCGGGATCTGTGGAAGCTGATGAACATTTCCAACGACCGCTTCATCCGCACCACCGACGACTACCATGTGAAATCCATTCAATATATCTTCCGCAAAATGCACGACAACGGCGATATTTACAAGGGGACCTACAAGGGCAAATACTGCACCCCCTGCGAGTCCTTCTGGACGGAGAGCCAGCTTAAGGACGGCTGCTGCCCCGACTGCGGCCGCCCCGTCAAGGACGCGGAGGAGGAGGCCTATTTCTTCCGCCTGAGCAAGTACGCGGACAAAATCCGGGACCTGCTGGAAAACACGGACTTCCTGGAGCCCCGCTCCCGGGTTCACGAGATGGTGCGCAACTTCATCGACCCGGGCCTTGAGGACCTGTGCGTCTCCCGGACCAGCTTCAGCTGGGGCGTGCCCGTGGACTTCGACCCCGGTCATGTGGTCTATGTCTGGATCGACGCCCTCTCCAACTATATTACCGCTCTGGGCTACGGCAACGACCGCTACAGCGATTACGAAAAGGGCTGGTGGCCCGGCGTGAACATCGTGGGCAAGGAGATCGTCCGCTTCCACTCCATCATCTGGCCCGCCATGCTCATGAGCCTGGGCGAGCCGGTGCCTAAGAAGTGCTTCGGCCACGGCTGGCTCCTTCTGGACGGCGGCAAGATGTCCAAGTCCAAGGGCAACGTGGTGGACCCCTATATCCTGGCGGAGCAGTTCGGCGTGGACGCCCTGCGCTTCTTCCTGATGCGCACCTTCCCCTTCGGCTCCGACGGCAACTTCTCCAACGAGCTTTTGATCCAGACCATCAACACGGACCTGGCCAACGACCTGGGCAACCTGGTCAGCCGCACCACCGCCATGGTGGGCAAGTACTTCGGCGGGACCCTGCCCGAAGGCTGCGGGACCTGGGCGGAAGCGGTCTCCTTTGACACGGAGCTCAAGGACCTGGCCGGGGGCCTCCGGGAGCGCTACGCCGCCGAGATGGACCACTTCGCCCCCCACAAGGCCCTGGAGGAGATTTTCAAGGTCATCCAGCGGGCAAACAAATATATTGACGAGAACACTCCCTGGACCCTGGCCAAGGACATGGAGGCCAACGGAGCCCGGCTGGCCCACGTGCTGTATAACCTGCTGGAGGCGGCCCGCATCTGCGGCATTTTGCTGATTCCCTTCATGCCGGAGAGCATGGACAAGCTCTTCTCCCAGATTGGCGCGGACGCTTCCGCCCGGAGCTGGGCCTCCGCCGCCCAATGGGGCGGGTTGTCAGAGACTGCCGTGGTCTCCAAGGGGGAGAACCTGTTCCCCCGGGTGGACATGGACAAGGCGCTTCAGGAGCTGGAGGCCGCCGTGGAGGCGGCGAAGCAGGCGGAGTCCGGCGTGGAGCTGGAGCCCCAGCTTGTGGAGAAGGTGGACTTCGACACCTTCTGCAAGTCGGACTTCCGGGTGGTGAAGGTAAAGGCCTGCGAGGCGGTGAAAAAGAGCGAGAAGCTCTTGAAGTTCACCCTGGACGACGGCACCGGCGTAGACCGGCAGATTCTCTCCGGGATTCACAAGTGGTATGAGCCGGAGACGTTAGTGGGCAAGACCCTGGTGGCGATTGTAAATCTCCCGCCCCGGAAGATGATGGGCCAGGAGAGCAACGGCATGCTGATTTCCGCCGTCCACAAGGAGAAGGGGGAGGAAATGCTCCACCTCCTCATGGTGGATGACGCCATCCCCGCGGGGGCGAAGCTCTGCTAAATCCCCCCCTCGCCCTTCCGATAAGTATAATCCCCCCACAATGGGAAATACTGCCTCCATACTTCAAAAGTAAGGAGGCAGTATTTTTCATGTCCAAAAACCTGAAAGAGAGCGAAACGCTCAAAAACCTCATGCGCGCCTTTGCCGGGGAGAGCCAGGCCCGGAACCGCTATACCTTCGCCGCGGGCCTGTGCAAGCAGCAGCAGCTCCACGTCCTGGAGGCCATCTTCACCTTCACCGCCAACCAGGAGAAGGAGCACGCCGAAATCTTCTACAACCACATGAAGGAGGTCGCCGGGGAAACCGTCCACATCGACGGCGGCTACCCCGTGGACCTGACCAACGACGTGGCCCAGCTCCTCCGGCAGGCTCAACACAACGAGTTCGAGGAGTTCGATCCCGTCTATCCCAGCTTTGCCCAGACCGCCCGGCAGGAGGGCTTCCCCCAGGTGGCCTCCTCCTTCGAGCAGATTTCCAAAATCGAGAAGGCCCACGGAAACCGCTTCGCCCACTTCGCCCAGCTCTTAGAGTCCGGCAAGCTCTTCGTCTCCGACGCCAAGTGCGGCTGGCTCTGCCTGAACTGCGGCCACATTCAAGAGGGCCTCCAGGCCCCCAAGTCCTGCCCCGTCTGCTCCCATGACCAGGGCTTTTTCATCCGCCTGGAAATGGCCCCCTACGGCGGTGAGATTTTAAAGGGCTGACCCCTTATCCGGCCTCCTCCGGCTCCGCCCAGGCGTAGTCATGGGGGCCGAATACCGGCTGGTCCTCCCGGAGGGCGTTCACCGCCGCCGCCAGGGCCTGGGCAAACCGCTCTGCGGACAGCGTCCCGTCCGGGCGGACCATGGCGGCTCCCTCCCCGTCCCCGGCGGTCAGGAGGAGCTGGGGCGGGTGTTCCAGGGCGGCGTAGTCCTCCGTCGGGAGGAATGCCACATCCACGCCTCCCTCCCGCACCGCCTGGGCCATGGCCTCCGGAGAAGAGCCCACGGAGACGCTGATGATCTCCGCCTCCACCCCCTGGTCCGCCAGGGCCGCTTTCAACGCTTCCGGCAGCTCACGGACCGCCCGGGTCAGTTCCTCCGTGGACAGCGCCCCCCGGGAGACCTCCACGGCTAGAGTGTCTAGCTCCAGGGGCCCTGCCTCCGGCGGTTCCGGGGATTTCTCCCCCTCCGCCGGGCCGCAGGCGGAGAGAAGCAGCAAAAACAGGACCCCCAGCAGGGGCAGATATCGTCTCATAAAAACTCCTTTTCCCTTTCGGCGGAAAACCGCCGTTTTTTTGTGGACATTCCGCCCAACCTTTGGTATAGTATTAGCAACAGCACCGGCGGGCGGCGTCTCCATTCTACCACGTCCCCGCCCGGCGCGCAAGGGCGGAGGCCCCTGGGTCTACCGGGACAGCCCCGTCACGCGCTTCGGCGAGGAGGCCGCCGCCGCTTTGACGACACGCTGTCCCCCATGGAGAAGCGGGTCCTCCCCTGTCAGGAGGAATTTTATATCCTCAGCCATTCTGTTTTGCGCTGACCCAACCAAATCACGACAAAGGAGAATCACCATGGAAGAATCTGGAATCGTCTCCATCTGGCTCGGCAATTTTGAGAGTGAGGAAGCCCTGACGTTTTACGCCGAAAACCGCTTCAAGCGAAACGAGAACGGCGAAAAGGTCCCATCCTTTACCCAGGACTTTTTCAACGGTGATCTCTGGCCCTTCGAGCCGGAGGTGTTCGACTACGAATTTAACGCCGCCCCCTCCCAGGACCCGGCCGTGGTTGCGGAGCCCCTGGGCGAGGAGCTGTCCAAGGCTCTGGCGGAGATCTATTCCAGGGGATTTGACCAGCCCTACAACGCCGTTCTCGCGGTCTATGACTACCAGTTTGAGGGCAGCCGCTATGTCCCCGGCGCGCCGGTGCGGTTCGTGGGGTCCTTTTCCTACATAGAGCGTTGAGCCATTTCGAAAGCCGCCCCGTTTGGGGCGGCTTTTTTGCAAGAGCGCGAGCCGGGTCAGCCGGCGCGTTGGTTCCCTGGCAAACGCGGCGATACGAGACGACAAAAAATTTTTCCCAGGACTGAAAGTTTCCGCCCCGCTAAATCGTATCCATAACGAGAGCGCTCCAAAGGAGTTGATACCATGAGCATAAACCACCAGGCGGAGCGGCTGGCGAACGCCTACGCCGACGCGATTCTCCGCCTCAGCTACACTTATTTGAAAAACACCTACGACGCCCAGGACGTCTGCCAGACGGTTTTCGTCAAGCTCCTGACGGAGCCCCGGGAATTCGACAGCGCCGAGCACGAGCGGGCCTATGTCCTGCGCATGGCGGCCAACGCCTGCAAGGACCTTTTGAAAAGCCCCTGGCGGAAGCGGACCTGCGGCCTGGAAACCGTGCTGGAGGTCCCCGCCCCGGAGACGGGGGACGGCTCCGTCCTGGCGGCGGTGAACGAGCTGCCCGCCAACTACCGCACGGTGATTTACCTCTTTTACTACGAAGGCTACCAGGCGGCGGAGATCGGGAAAATTCTCGGCGTGCCCACCGCCACGGTTCACACCCGCCTGGCCCGGGGCCGGGCAAGGCTCAAGGATATCTTAGGAGGTATGGACTATGAGCGATCTGTTTGATTACAAAAAGGAGATGAGCGAATTGCGCTTTACGGAGATTCAGAAGAAAGCCCTGGCGGAGGCCGCAGCCTCCGCCGCCAGCGGGAAGGCAAAACGCCGCCGCCCCGTGTTCCGCACGGCCCTGATTGCCGCCGCCATGGCCGCCGTGCTGGCGGTGGGGTCCAGCGCGGCGGGGATTCTGCCCAGCCCCGCGGAGATTTTCACCCCTCTGTTCGGCGGGGCCGCGGCCCAGACGGAGGTCATTGACAAGATCGGGCGTCCTATTGGGGCATCGGACACGGACAATGGAATTACCATCACAGCGGAAGCCATCATGGGCGATCAATACAACGCCGTCATTGTCTACACCCTCACCCGGGACGACGGGGAGCGGTTCCTGCCCGAGGGCAAGAGCCTGGACGAAACCCATCTGATGATGGGCGGTTACGGCGGGGCCAGCTGGGTCAGGGGCGGCACCCACGGCGGGTCCTGGTTTGTGGACGAGGACCCGGAGGACAACCAAATCCAGCTGGTGGAGACCGCCAGCTCTAACGTAGCCATGACCAAAGGAACCGCCAACGCGAGTTTTGAGGACCTGCAATACTGGAACGCGGAGACGGAACAGGCCGAGCTCCTCTATCCCGGCAAGTGGAAGCTCCGCTTCGAGGTGGACTACGAGGACTGCTCCGTCCGCCTGGGCGGTGGCGAGACCTTCTCCCAGGACGGCTTGACCTTCACCATTGACGAGGTCACCGTCTCCCCCATCGCCGTCCGGGCGGCCTACACGGCGGACGAGGCTGTGGTCTGGAGCGACAGCCCCAGCGGGCGGCAGGACCCCCAGGACGCCCGCCAATCCCAGCGGTACTTTGAGAACGTTGAAGTTCTCTTAACCAAAACCGACGGCACGGTGCTTGATCTCAGTAATGCCGGCGGCAGCATTTCCCCGGACTATGACACAGGTATCTCCCTCTGTGCCAAGGGCCAGGTCCTGGAGGAAATCATCCCCCTGGCGGAGTTGCAAAGCATTTCCGTGGGCGGCGTGACCTACGAGATTCCCCACGATTAACCCCCAGGTTCCCGAGGAACGGGCCGCCGGGGCGGCGGCCCCTACGGGCGGTTTCCCGGAGGCGGTCCCGTCACGGATATTCCTTCATTCGGCGCATTCGTAGGGGCCGCCCCCCTGGGCGGCCCGTTCCCCCTGAAACCGCCAAGCCCCCGGGCGGCCCGTTCCCCCAACCAACAAGGCCGGGACAATTGTCCCGGCCTTCGCCTTACTCAATCTCCATATGTACCGACTCGTGGAACTGGGGCTCAACAAGCCCGGGAATCTCCACCGCGTCGGTGAAATGCAGCTCCTCCGCGTACTCCTTCAAAAGCGACACAATGTAGGGATGGGGCCGCTCGTCGGGCCGCCCCGCCGCCACGCTGACCACTATGGTCTTGGGGGCCAGGCGGCTGATGGCCTTGCGGTTGCAGGAGGACAGCGACGCATGGTGGGGAACCTTCAAAATATCGCAGGGGGTCAGGGTGTCGTTGTCCCAGACGGCGCAGTACATGTCGCCTCCCAGGACGATCTCCTTCCCGTGGTAGTACAGCCGCTGGCGGAGGCTGGAGATGTTCATGGCCTTGGTCCAGCGCATGAGGTCATAGCGGTTCCGCTCCCCCCGGAAGGCCGCGTCGTACACGGCCTTCTGCCGGGGGTACAGGGAGGGCTCGCCGGGGAGAATCTCCATGGTCAGGTTCTCCGTCAGTTGCAGCGTCTCCACCTTGTCCCCGGGGATCTCCATAAACTCCCCCACCCGCCCCGGGTGGTCCCGGAGGGCCGTGGCGTAGAAATCCAGGCACCGGAGCAGGTTCCGGGCCGCGCCGGGGAGCTCGTTGTCCCCGTCGGGGTCCAGGGGGCCGTGGCCCTCCGGCGGGACATAGGCGGAAATGAACCGGTCCACCGCCGCCGCGTCTAAAACCCGGCCCAGGCCGCCGATGTGGTCCCGGTGGAAGTGGGTGGCCAGGAGGACATCCAGTTTGTCAATCCCCTGCTTTTTCAGGAAGTCCCCGGCGTAAATCCGCCGGGACCTTGGATCCAGCTCCCCCGGGTGGTCGTCCCGGACGAGACAGTCGTGTCCGCAGTCCACCAGCATGGCGAAGCGCCGCGCGCCTCCCTCCAGCTCTTGAATCAGGATGGAATCCCCGTTGCCGACGTTGATAAAATCCAATACCAGCATAAGCCGTTCCCCCTCACTTCTTTATTTTAGATAGGATACCATAGCCCCGGAGGCGGCGCAAGGAAAATTCCCCCACCCCGGCCTCCAAAATTTCACCCGGATTTTTGACATCCTGGCAAAAGGCCGCTCCTCCGCCGCAGGCAGGGGGTGAGAGCAGCCGCGGCCTCGGGGGAGGAAAATTTTCCCTCCCGATTATATGATATATAATTGTAACAAACCGTGCCTTCGCAAGCGGCCTCCCGGACCTCGCCTTCTCTTTTTCCCCGCAGCTTCTGGACAGGCGGGGAATCCGGTGCTATAATAAACTTGTTAGGGTATCGTTTATCTTAGAGGGAGGAAGCAATCGACTTTATGAACAATATGACAATGGGTTTGTGGACCACGCTGCTGGTCACCGCCGCCGCCGGCATCGGCGGCACCGGCCTGGGGGGCGCTTTGGCCACGTTGTTTCGCCGGGACTCCGGCCGGGAGGCCAGCCTGCTTTTGAGCTTTGCCGCCGGGGTGATGGTGTCCGTGTCCTGCTTCGGCCTTTTGACGGAGGCCGCCGCCCCGGGGGCCATGGAGCTGGTGGCCCTGGGGGTGCTGCTGGGCTGCGGCGCCACGTCGGGGTTCAACGCCCTGCTGGACCGGGGGAAGCCCACCGGCGGGCTGGTGCTGGCGGGGCTGGTGATGGCCGCCGCCATCGCCCTGCACAACGTGCCGGAAGGCATGGTCATCGGCGCGTCCTTCATCGGCGGCACCATGCGCCAGGGCTGGACCCTGGCGGCGGTCATCGGCTTACACAACATCCCGGAGGGCATGGCCATCTCCGCTCCCATGGTGGCGGGAGGCGAGCGCCGCTGGCGGGCGGCGGGTCTGGCGGCCCTCTCCGGGGCCCCCACGGTGCTGGGGGCCGCCCTGGGCTACTGCCTGGGCACCCTGGGCCCCACGGCCCTGACCCTGACGCTGAGCTTTGCCGCCGGGGCCATGCTGTACGTGGTTTTTGGCGAGCTGCTCCCCGAGGCGGCGGGTCTCTGGAAGAGCAAGCTCCCCGCCCTGACGGCGGTGCTGGGAGTTTTGGTCGGCATGCTGATTGTCTAAGAGCCGGTTTTTCCTCCCCGGTTGTATGGGGGCGTGCAACGCCGCCCCGCCGGGAGCCGTTGTTGACGGCGCTGTTCTTGACGGCGCGCGAATTACGATCAGGAGGAACCTTCCATGCACAAAGCAACGCAGCAAAAGCGGCCCCTGCGGAATCAGGATATTCGGGCGGCCATCGCGCGGGCGGGCCTGCGCTACTGGTGGGTGGCCGAGGAGCTGGGCGTGGCCTGCGGCACCCTGTCCAACCGGCTGCGCAAAGAGCTCTCTCAGGAGGAAAAGCAGGAGGTCCTGTCCGCCGTCCAGCGGCTGGCGGACCGCCAAGGTATTCCGGAATGTCCCTGCCCCGGAATGACGCTGGAGGCCCGAGCCACCATCCCGGGACGGGGCTGGTGAACAACAAAAAGCGAGGCGGCGTGGCCAAACAGCCATGCCGCCTCCTTTTTCTTTATTTGTAGTACGCCACCAGCAAATCCACCACCATCCCGTAGGACTGAATCCCCCGCTCATCACCATAGCTTTTCAGCAGCCTGTCATAGACCTTGTTGCTGGCCTTTTGGACCGGCGTGTCCTGAAACTGGGCCCAGTAGGCGTTGTTATAGGCCAGGTCCAGCTGGACCTCCTCCGGCAGCATCTCCCGGATGGCCCAATAGCCCTCCGGGTCCTGGGAGTACAGGGCGTTGCCCAGGTACACGTAGCCGATGAGCCAGCCGGAGTACCGATAGGCCGGGTCGGAGCAGGTGGTGGAGGCCAGCACCGCCAGGAAGTTGCACTCCTGCTCCGAGGCGAAGCCCCGCTGATGGGCCAGCTCATGGGCGATGGTGGAGGGCAGCATGCAGGCGGGGCTGTCCACATTGACGTTGGACTCCCCGGTGAAGGAGCTGTAAAACCCGGTGAAATCCAGGGCGCTCATGAGCCGGGAGAAGGCCATGGGCTTCACGCCGGGGTCCTCGAAGGCCAGGAAGGGAAACGCCTCCGTGATTCCCTCATAGGCCCGGACGCTGTTTGCCAGAATCTCCTCCCGGGGGACAGCGAAGAGGCCATGCTCATCCCGGGCCACGTTCCCCGCCGTCTCCGCCGTCCTTTCGGCAAAGTAGGCCGTCACCGCCCGCAAATCCTCCAGGGCCACGGGCTGGGCGTAAATCCCGGACTGATCCTGAAAGCCGTCCGTCCAGTAGTTCACCCCCCACAAGAGGCAGAACCCAGCCCAGATGGACAGCACGACGCACACCGCCCCCAGGGCTCCGCGATAGGCCCGGCTGCCCCGCCGGTCTCCGGCCCGGATCACGGCAATCACATTCCAGACAAGATATCCCGCGCCGAAGAGGACCGCCAGCACCTCCACCAGCTCCATGACGGAGAAGGGGACCAGATAGCAAAGCCGCCCCAGCCCCCGCCGGAGGGGAGTGGTGAAGCGATCCGCTATGGCGTTCATCAGCCATCTCTGCCCCCGAAGGGTGAAGAAGGCCAGCAGAAGAACGCCGTCCGCCAGCAGCCAGATATGCAGTTTTCGGTACTTGTGGAAAAATGCTTTCATTGTCACTCCGCAGCCGCCAACAGTTGTTTTGTATACGCCTCTTTCGGGTGGTCGAATATCTCCTCTACCGTCCCCCGCTCCACGATGCGTCCGCGCTTCATCACCAGCACCCGGTCGCAGAGCTGGTATACCACGTTCAAATCGTGGGAGATAAACAGGTAGCTCAAATCCAGCTCCCGCCGGAGGGAGCGGAGCAGGTCCAGAATCTGGGCCTGAATGGTCACGTCCAGGGCGGACACCGGCTCGTCGGCAATCAGGAATTTGGGCCGCCGGATCAGCGCCGCGGCGATGCTGACCCGCTGGCGCTGGCCGCCGGAGAGCTCCGAGGGCTTCGCCCCCAGGCACTCCCCCGGCAGCTCCACCCGCTCCAGCATCTCCCGGACCCGGCGCTTCCGCTCCGCTTTATTGTACTTCCCGTAGACCCGCAGGGGCTCCTCCAGGGTCCACTCCACGCTGTAAAAGGGGTTCAGGGAGCTATAGGGGTCCTGGAAAATCATCTGGGGCCGCTTCGTGTAGTGGGTCACGGTCCCCCGGTCCGGCCTCACCATCCCCAGGATGGTTTTCGCCAGGGTGGACTTTCCCGTCCCCGACTCGCCCACCAGGCCCAGAATCTCCCCGTGGCGCACGTCGAAGGTCACGTCGTGGAGCACCTCCTGGCGCTCCCGCCGCCCAAACGGCCCCGCGCCGTCGTTATAGCCGCTGTCTACATGGCGCAAAGACAGCACCAGCTCCTCGCTCATGGCTCCGCCTCCTTCCGCTTCCGGGTGGGAATGGCGGCGATGAGCCGCTGGGTATAGGGGCGCCGGGGGTGATGGAACACCTCCTGGGCCTCCCCCTCCTCCACCAAAAGCCCTCTTTGCATCACCGCCACCCGGCCGCAGAGCTTCCGCACCACGTTCAAATCGTGGGAGATGAAGAGCATGGACACGCCGGACTCCCGGTTCAGCTTTTTCAAAAGCTCCAGAATCTGGGCCTGCACCGTCACGTCCAGGGCCGTCGTCGGCTCGTCCAGCAGCAGCAGCTTCGGGCTCGCGATCACCGCCGCCGCGATCATAGCCCGCTGGAGCATGCCCCCGGAGAGCTGGTGAGGGTACTTTTCATACACCGCCTCCGCCTCCGGCAGCTCCACCGCCGCCATGGCCTCCACCGCCCGGCGGCGGCGCTCCTCCCGGCTTAAGCTTGTGTGGACCCGGAGGACCTCCTCCACCTGGGGGCCGATTTTCATCAGGGGGTCCAGGGCGCTCTGGGGCTCCTGGAACACCACGCCGATCTCCCGGCCCTGGACGCTCCGCAGCTCCGCCCGGTCCGCGTGGAGCAGCTCCTTCCCGTCCAGGAGAATCTCCCCGGAATAATCGCACCGCTTCCGGGGCAGGAGGCCCGCCACGCTCATGGCGGTAACCGTTTTCCCGGACCCGGACTCCCCCACCAGGCCCAGGATTTCCCCCGCCCGGATGGAGAGGGATACCCCGGCCACGGCCTCCCGGTCCCGATTGTGGAATTTCACATGAAGATCCCGTATCTCCAGCATCACAGCACCTCCCTGTCCCGCCGCCGCAGACCCTCGCCGATGAGGCCCACGCCAAACACCATCCACACGATGACCAGGCCCGTCCCGGCGGCGTACCAGGGAGCGGCGAAGAGCATCCCCTGGGCCTCGGAGAGCATATAGCCAAGAGACGCGTCCGGCGGCGTCACGCCGATGCCAAGAAAGCTCATGGACGCTTCCGCCAAAACCGCGTTATTAAAGCCGATGGTCAGGGCGGGCAGCAGCACCGGCAGGGTATTGGGCAGCATGTGGACCGCCAGAATCCGGGGGCTCGACGCCCCCATCAGCCGGGCGCTTTTGATATAGTTCACCTCCCGGAGGGAGGCGAAGGCCGTCCGGCTCACCCGGGCGAAGCTGGGGATAAACACCAGCCCCAGGGCGAGGATGACATTGCGTTTCTTTCCCGGCTCCAGAATGGAGATCACCACCAGGGCCAGGAGGATGCTGGGAAAGGCCGTCAGCGCGTCGTTGAGGCGCATCAACAGCTCGTCCACCCGCCCGCCGAAATAGCCGGTGAGGGCCCCCGCCAGGCACCCGCAGACCGCCCCGATGGCCAGGGTGGCCAGGGCGATGGAGGCCGTGGTCCCGGCGCCCTTGAGGACCCGGCTGAAAATGTCCCGGCCGAAGTTGTCCGTGCCCATCCAGTGGGCCAGGGAGGGCCCGTCAAATTTTGGCCCCGCCGTCATGGCGTTGGGGTCATAGGGCGTCCAGAAGAAGCCCAAGAGAATCAGGGCCGCCAGCAGGCCGGTCAGCGCCAGCCCGGCGATGAAAAAGCCGTTTCCTCTTTTCATGCCGCGCCTCCCAACCGGAGCCGGGGATCCAGGCGCTGATTGATCAAATCCGCCGCCGTCCCCGCCAGCACCACCCAGAAGGCCAGGATCACCACAATGGCCTGAACCACCGGATAGTCCCGGCCCCCGATGGAGGTCACCAGCATCCGCCCCAGACCGGGGATGACAAAGACCTGCTCCACCACAATGCTCCCCGCCACGATCTCCGCCAGGGTCTGAGCCAGGAAGGTGACCACCGGGGGCAGAGCGTTTTTCAGCACGTGCCGCCGCAGGACCTGCCCCCGGCCGTTCCCCCGGGAGATGGCGGTGCGCACATAGTCCTTCCCCAATTCCTCCCGCACCGTGCTGCGGAGCATCCGCACCGTCATGGCAACGCGGGGAATGGAGAGGGCCATGGCGGCGAAGAGCAGGTACACCGCCGCCCCGGCGAAGTCCTGCCTCGCGTCGGGGAACTGTCCGGGCACAAACCATTTCAGCCCCACGCCAAAGACCCAGGACAGCAAAATCCCGGTGAAAAAGGGCGGCACCGCCATGCCCAGCTGGTTCAGGGCCGTCCGCCCCCCCTCGAACCGCCGCCGCCCGGCGGACCAGAGCCCCAGGGGAATGGAAACCGCCGTAATCAGGGCAAAGCTCACCAGGCTCAGCCACAGGGTCAGCCGGATTTTTGGGGCCAGAAGCTCCCACACCGGCTGCTTATAGCTGGTGGAGACTCCCAGGTCTCCGGAGAAGAAGCCCAGCAGCCACTCCCCATAGCGCGCCAGCAGGGGCCGGTCCAGCCCCAGCTCCGCCCGGAGGGCCGCCAGCCGCTCCGGCGTGGCGGCGGTGCCCAGCATGGCGGTGGCCGTGTCGCCGGAGATGAGGGAAAAGGCCGCGAAGGTCAAAAAGGAAACCAGCAGCATGGTCGCCAGTCCCGCCAAGACCCGCCTGCATACATATTTCATAGGCAATCTCCCTTCGGGAAAGCAGGGAGAGCGGGGCGCGGAGAACGCTGTCCCCGAATCTCCACACTCCGCTCTCCCAAGCCCTCCAATGGTTACGCCTCGTAGCGGATGCCGCTGAGGTCCAGCACGTAGATGGGATAGAACCGCACGCCCGTGAGGCCCTTGCGGATCGCCACCAGGTCGGCCAGATCCTGGATGTAAACGTTGGCGGCGTTCTCCGTCAAATTGGCCTCCGCCTGCTTGTAGGCCGCCGTCTGGGCGGCGTCATCCGCCGCGGCGATGGCCGCCTGGAAGATGGCGTCATACTCCGCGTTGTTATAATTGATAAAGTTATTACCCGCCGTAGAGGTAAACCGCTCCAGCAGGGCCCGGGCCGTCATGGTGGAGGCGTCCACGCCCACCACGGTGGCCTGGAACTGCCGGCCCATGTAGGTGTCGTTGAGCCAGCTCTCCCAGGTGACGGGGAGAATCTCGGCGGTGATGCCCACCTGCTTCAGCTGCTCCACGATAACCTGGGCGGTGTCCAGGTGGGGCTGGTAGTTGGAGGGCACGGTGATGGTCATGGCAAAGCCGTCGGGATAGCCCGCGTCGGCCAGGAGGGCCTTGGCCTTCTCCACGTCGTAGGTATAGTAATTGGTCAGGGAGTCGTCGAAGTACTTCCCGAAGGCGGGGTACATGCTGGAGCCGATGAGGCTTCCGTAGCCGTCGAAGGCCAGGTCCAGAATCTGCTGGCGGTCGATGGCGTAGCACAGGGCCTGGCGGACCCGCACGTCGTCGAAGGGCTTTTCCGCGTGGTTGAGGTACATGGCCTGGACCAGGTTCATGGTGCCTTCCTCAATGTTGAACTCGTCTCCCAGCTGGGCCACCTGGGTGCTGGTTAGATGGGCGAACAGGTCCACCGCCCCGCTCTGGAGGCTCATGAGGATGCTGTCCGCGTTTTCGATGATCTTGTAGGTGACTTTATCCAGACACGCCTTCTCGCCCCAGTAATCGTCAAAGCGCTCCAAGACAATGTTGTCCTGCGCGGCCCGGGAGACGAATTTGAACGGCCCGGTGCCCACGGGGGCGGTATCCTGCCCGTCATAGCCCGCGGGGAGAACCGCCGTGGTCAGATAGGACAAAAACTCGCTGTCGGGCTCTCCCAGGGTGATGGAGATGCTCCGGCTGTCCGCCGTCTCTATGTGTTGAATATTGGAAAACGCCTCCACCTCAAAAATGCCGTCGCCGCCATTTTTGCAGCGGGCCAGGGACTCGCCCACGTCCTCCGCCGTCACGGGGTCGCCGTTGTGGAACTTGATCCCGTCCCGGATGGTAAAGGTATAGGTCAATTGGTCGTCGGAAATCTCATACTTCTCCGCCACGGCGGGGATCAAGTCCCCCTCCGGGGTGGGCTTCATCAGCCCCTCGAATACATTGAACATGACCTCCTTGGTCCCTGCCGCCACCGCTTTGTGGGGGTCAAGGCTCTCGTCCAGGTCCTGGGCGATGCCCACGGTAATCTCGTTCGCCCGAGTTTCCGAAGGCTGCGCCGCCGGTTCGTTGGAGCCGCTTTCGTCCTCCGGCGTCTCGGCCGCGCTGCCGTCTTCGCATCCGCAAAGTACGGCGCACAAAAGCCCCAGCAGGAGGAGAATCTCCCAAAGTTTCCGCTTCATGTCTGCTTCCTTTCGTCGCTGCCCGTCTCCGGGTCAGCGCTGGACGGGGAATGTCCCGCCCGGACAAAATGATTCGGCTCTATTCACTTTTGCGGGCTCTTCATGAATAAAGCCCCGGGATCCTCCGGTCTCCCGGAGGCCCCAAGGCCGTATTGTACACGACGGGAAAAACGATTGCAATAGTTTTCACAAACTTTCCCCTATTTTTTTTGCCTCAGTTCCCCCAGGGGAGAGAACGCCCCAAGGCCGCGCCCGCTCCCCATGGAACACAGCCGGAAAGGCTGAAGCGCGAGGGCCGCCCGGCAAAGCCGGAGGAAACGGCGTTTATTCCGTCCGGGGCCCGTAAGCCCCCCCGTCGGCGTACTCCCCGGAGTCCGGGGAGAGGCCCTTTTTCCGCAGCCGGGCCTCCACAAAGAAGTTCACCAGGCTGTTGAGGCAGGCGCACACCGGCACGCCGAAGAACATCCCCGCGATGCCAAAGAAGCCGCCCCCCACCAAAATGGCGATGATGACCCACAAACTGGAAAGGCCGGTGGTGTTCCCCAGAATCTTGGGGCCGATGACGTTGCCGTCCAGCTGTTGGAGGGCCAGGACGAAAATGACGAAGTACAGCGCCTGCCGGGGGGAGACCAGGAGAATCAGGAAGGTGCTGGGGATGGCCCCCAGGAAGGGGCCGAAGAAGGGAATGATGTTGGTCACGCCCACAAAGACGGACACCAGGGGCGTGTAGGGGAACTTCAAAACGGAGCAGCCGATGAAGCACAAAATGCCGATGATGATGGAGTCCAGCAGCTTCCCCCGGACAAAGCCGGAGAAAATGGTATCCGCCCGCTTGGTCCCCCGAAGGACCAGGCCCACCCGCTCCCGGGGGAAGAGGCTGTAAACCAGCTTCCGCCCGTAGGCGGCGCAGCGCTCCTTGGTGGCCAGGAGATAGACGGAGGCGATGACCCCCACCAGCAGGTCCTTGGCGAAGTTCACCAGGCTCAACACCCCGCCGGACACGGTGACCATCACCGCCTGAAGCTGGGGCAAAACGCCGCTGGTCAGCCACTTGTCCAGGTCCTGGAAATAGGCCGCCATCTGCTGGCTGACCCAGTCGGCCACCGCGGGGTTGGTCTCCAGCAAATGAATCACCCAGCCGCTGATGGTCCGGTAGTAGTTGTCCGCGTTGTCGATGAGCTGGAGGACGCTCTTATATAGCTCCGGCATCAGCACGGAGGCCAGCAGATAGAAGAAAAACGCGATGACCACCCAGGCAAACCCGATGCCCGCCGTGCGAACCAGCAGGACCTGGGGCCGCTTCCGGGGCCGGCCGGGCCGGAGGGGGAAGAGGTTCCGCTCAAAGAAATTCACCATGGGGGCCAGCAGATAGGCGATGAAGGCCCCGTAGAGAATGGGCTGTACCGTTTTCAGCAGGGCCAGCACGGCCTTCCCGCCGAAGAAGGTATCGTAAAACAGCAAAATGGCGGCGGCGGATAAGAACGCCGTCACCCCCATGCTGATGTAATGGTTTTTCCGTTCCATGGCCCGCGCCTCCTTTTTTCTCTCCCCCCATTCTACACGGGGCCCGGGGGAAATGCAATCCTCTTTTTCCCGCCCCATGGGAAACCCAGCCAATTTTAACAGTAATTTCACAACCGCCGTGCTATACTGTAGGTAACACACGCTCCAGGAGGTGGCCTGTACCCATGAAACCCCGCAAGCTCTTACTGATTCTCAACCCCCGGGCCGGAAAGAACAAGTCCCGGGGGCCCCTGTTTGACGCCGCCGCCGCCCTCTCCCAGGCGGGGTATCTCCTCTCCATCCACGTGACCTCCGCCCCCGGCGACGCCGCCGAGACCGCCAAGCGGGAGGGCGGGCGGTACGATCTGGTGGTAGCCGTGGGCGGCGACGGAACGCTGAACGAGGTGGTCTCCGGCCTGGTCCAGCTCCGCCGTCCCCCGCTGCTGGGCTATCTGCCCCAGGGCAGCACCAACGACTTCGCCGCCAGCCTCCGCATCTCCGGCGATCCGGCGGAGGCCGCCGCCGCCATCGCCCGGAACGTCCCCCGGCTTTTGGACGTGGGCTTTTGGAACGGGCGGAGCTTTCTCTACGTGGCCTCCTTCGGGGCCTTCACCCGCTCCAGCTACGCCGCCCCCCAGAACGCCAAGAACGCCCTGGGCCACTTCGCCTATATCCTGGAGGGCATGAAGGACCTGAGCACCCTCCGGCCCTATCACGTCCGCCTCACCGCCGACGGGGAGGTGCTGGACGGGGAATACCTCTTCGGCGCGGTGTGCAATTCCACCTCCATCGGGGGGCTGATGAAGCTGAACCCGGAGCGGGTGGTGCTGGACGACGGCCTGTTTGAAATGCTGCTCATCCCCAGCCCCAAGACGGCGGCGGACCTCCAGAGCCTGGTCCACGCCCTTTTGAATCAGCAGTATGACAGCCAGGGCCTGGTTTTCCGCCACGTCTCCTCCATCCACTTTGAAACGGAGGAGGAGCTTCCCTGGTCCCTGGACGGGGAGTACGCCCCCAGCGCCCCGGCGGTGGACATTGAAAACCGCCGCCAGGCGCTGACCATGCTGCTGTGACGGGGGAGCTGGAGCGGCTGGCCCGCCGCTTTCAGGGCCACGAGCCGGGCCTCTTGGGAGCCGCCCGGAGCTGCGCCGTCCTCTGCCCCCTCCTGGAGGGGGAGGGCGGCCTCCACCTTCTCTTCGAGGTCCGATCCTCCCAGGTCTCCCAAGGGGGGGAGGTCTGCTTTCCCGGCGGGCGGATGGAGCCCGGGGAGACGCCCCAGGACTGCGCCCTCCGGGAGACGGAGGAGGAGCTGTCCATCCCCCGGGAGGCGGTCACCCTCCTGGGCACGCCGGATTTTATCTGTAACCAGCGGGGCTTCCTCCTCCGGCCGGTGCTGGGGCTGGTGTCTCCCGCCGGGCTCGCCGCCCTGCGCCCCTCCCCGGCGGAGGTGGCGGAGGCCTTCACCGTCCCCCTGGCCTTCTTCCGGGAGACGCCGCCGGATCTCCGGCGCTACGAGCTGGTTCCCCAGGTGCCGGAGGACTTCCCCTATGGCCCCGTGGGCATCCCCCGAACCTACCCCTGGAGCCACGGACAGGTGGAAATTCCCATCTGGCACTACAAAGGCCACGCCATCTGGGGTATGACGGCACGGCTCGTCCGGGAAATCATCCGTTAGCCGCTCCAACGGGGCCCCGCAAAATCCGCGGATTTTGTGGGGAGAGGAGGAAGGAATGGAGCGGGTGCAGTCCTCGCCCCCAGGCGGGGACGGAACGGAGCGGAGTTTCTTCCGACGAGGGGCATGACGGCAAGGTTCGTCCGGGAAATCATCCGCTAAAACAGCAGGAGACGGGGGCTCCCCGTCTCCTTGTCATCAAGCGCCGGCCTCCTCGGATTCCTCCGCGCCCTCCAGCCGGGCGGCGATATAATCCTCCACCTCGTCATAGGGAATTTCCAGCGCCGTGGCCAGCTCCCCATAGAGCAGCCGCTCCGCCTGCTTCATATACCGCTCGTCTACCAGCCCTAAGCGGCGGTTTTTGGACTCCGCCAGCCCCTGCTTGCGGCGAAGGGCCTTCATCATTTTAATCAGCGCCTCGTGGCCCCCGTCCCGGACGACGGACTGGTACTGCTGGGCCTGGGCCTGGGCCGTGCCGCCCCGGCAGACCGCCGCCGGTATATCCGGCATCTGGTCAATGATGGTCTCCGCCTCCGCTCGGCTGATCACCGGGCGCATGGGCACCTTCGCGCTGTCCACCGGGGCGTAAATCACCCCGTCCTGCCACAGGGGCTTGAGCTGGTAATACCGCTTCCCCCGATATTCCCCCGGCTGGTCCAGTCCGGCGAAGCCCTCCACCCGGCAGACGCCGGTGGCCCCATAGACAACCAGCTCTCCCAACTGAAACATAATAATCTCCTTCCCGCCGGGCTCCCGCCCCGGCAATTTTTATGTTCCTTCCTGGTTAGTTTACCACAATTTCGGGAAAGCATGTAAGGGAAATTTTAAAATCTTTACATTTTCTCTATTTTTACCCAAACATGATTGACAAATATCCCCAAACTTTTTATGATGGACCTGCCGCCGGGTTCTCCGGCATATCGAACACGAAAAGGAGCGTACCTATGAGCATCGACATCAAAGCCAAAATCGAGGAGCTGGCCGCCAAGCTCCAAAAGGACCCCGCCCTTCTAAAGAGCTTTCAGCAGGACCCCGTAAAGGCCCTGGAGGAGCTCACCGGCGTAAATTTGCCGGAGGAGCAGCTCCAGCCCCTGGTGACGGGCGTCAAGGCCAAGCTGGCCGCCGCCGGCCTGGGAGACGCGCTGGACGGGCTGAAAAGGCTGTTCTGAGCCTACAAAGGGAAACGCTCCGGGAATCTCCCGGAGCGTTTCCCTGTCCTCCCTCAGGCAATGGCCTCGTACACCGCCTGGCTGATCTCGCCGCAGACGGCGTAAATCCCGTACGCGTCCTTCCTGCCGTCGGCTCCTATGGTCAGCACCACCACGCCGTCCCCGGTGTCCGGGTCATAGCTGAGGAGGTTATAGACCCCATAGGCGCTGCCGGTGTGGTAATACAGCCGCTCCCGGCCGTAAACCCCGAACCGCAGCCGCATGGGCAGGGCCTGGTAGGTCCCGCCGGGGAGGGCCTGGTCCCCGTGGCTCTCCATCAGCTCCACAGAGGCGGCGTCCATCAGCCGCACGCCCTCAAAGCAGCCGTCCCCCGCCAGCAGAGCCGTCAGCTTCCCGCAGTCCCGCGCGCTGGCGGTGAAGCCCCCGGCAAACTGCCGCCCGGTGGCCCCCGGCGCGCTCCACCGGCGGACGCTCCGCACCGAGGCGGCGGAGCGCCCTAGCGCGGCCCCCCGGTACAGCGGCGTCACCAGCTCCGGCTCCTCCAGCTCCCCGGCGGCAAAGGAGCCCTCCGCGCCCAGGGGCCCCAGGACCCGCTCGTCCAGCACGTCGTCTAAGTACTTCCCCGCCGCCAGCTCCAGGGTTTGTCCCAGGATGCCGAAGGCGTGGTTGTTGTAGCTCCAGCTCCCCAGGTCCCCCGGCACGCCTCCGTCATAGCCGGAGGCGCCGCTCAGCTGAGCCTTGACCCCCGCGTAGTCCCAGGCGACGCTCTCGCTGTTCACCAGGGTGGAGGTATGGGTCAGCATGGAGCGGATGGTGACGGGCTTCCGGGTTTTCACACCCCAATAGGCCCCAATGTCCGCGTCGTAGTCCACGGTCCCCTCCTCCCGCAGCAGCGCGGCGGAGAGGCCCACCGCCACCTTGGAGAGGGAGGCGGTCCGCAGCTTGTGGGCGTCGGTCATGGGGACGCTCCCCTTCACCGCCCAGCCGTAATGGTAGGCGTCGGTCAGCGCCCCGGCCTCGATGACGGCCACCTGGACCCCCACCGCCCCGTGGCGGCGGGCAGCGGCGGCAATGCTCTCGTTCAGCGCCTCGTGCTTTTGCCGGGAGAGGCTGTCCGCCCCGCTTTCCGGCAGGGACAGCTCTCCCGCCAGGGGGTCACGGTCTTTTTGCAGCCGGGCCAGAATCTCCGCCAATTGCAGCCGGGACACCGGCAGGTCCGGGTAGAGCCCATGGTCCGTCATGCCCTCATAGAGCCCCCGGTCCATCACCCAATTCAGGGCCTCCTCCGCGTAAGCGGGAACCGTCTCCTCCCAGGAAACCGCGGTCCGGCTCTCCACGTCCTCCCCCCGCCAGGCGGCAAAGCGGTGAAGCATCGCCGCCAGCTGGCTCCGGGTCACCGGGGAGAAGGGGGCGAAGCGCCCCTCGGAAACGCCGCCGCTGACCCCCACGCTCTCCGCCCAGGCCACGGCGTCCCGCGCCGCCTCCGGCACGTCGGCGTAAGGGCAGGCATCCACGGGGATCAGGATGCCGCTAAGACGGTAGAGGGCCTGAACGGCCTCTGCCCGGCTTGCCGGCTCCTCGCTGTCAAAGCGCCCGGTTTCCCCCGGAGGCAGCAGCCCCCGGTACAACGCCCAGCAGGCAGCGTCCCGGCCCTCCGCCGGAACCTCCCCCGGGTCCATGGCCCGCAGCTGCGCCAGACTTCCCGGGGTCTCCGCAATCTCCACGATGGCAAGGCGCTCCCCGGCTTCACTCGTGCTCTCCGCCGCTTCCACCACAACCGCCTCCGCTGGAATCTCCGCCAAACGGGCCCCCTCACTTTCCGTCGTCCGCCCTCTGGCGTCTGCCAGCGGGGACGCCGAAGCCACCCACAAAAGAGACAGCGCCAGAAGCGCTCCCACCGCCCAACGTTTTCCCATAGTCCCCCCGTTCTCCCATCTCCGGGCGCCGCCGCCCGGTTCTTTTTCCCTGATTCGACATTATACCGTTTGTTTCGTCGGCTGTCAATCTCCCCCAAAATCCGGCGGTTTTGTCCGGGGAATTCGGCGGTTTCCTCCTATCCCCGCCGGCCTCCTTCTGCTATAATCAAGGCGTTTTCAACATTCAGGAGGTCTCCCCTATGGTCCACTTGCTTCTCACCGTGATTTACCTCTCTTTCATCAGCCTGGGTCTGCCCGACGCCTTGTTAGGCGCGGCCTGGCCCTCTATGTACGGCCCCTTCGGCGTGCCGGTGTCCTTCGCTGGCTGCGTGTCCATGATCATCGCCCTGGGCACCGTGGTCTCCAGCCTCCAGTCCAGCCGCCTCACCCGCCGTTTCGGGGCGGGGCGGGTCACCGCCGCCAGCGTGGGACTGACGGCCCTGGCCCTCCTGGGCTTCTCCCTCAGCGGCTCCTTTTGGCAGCTGTGCCTCTGGGCGGTGCCCTACGGCTTAGGAGCCGGGGCCGTGGACGCGGCGCTGAACAACTACGTGGCCCTCCACTACGCCAGCCGCCACATGAGCTGGCTTCACTGCATGTGGGGCCTGGGGGCCTCGCTGGGGCCCTATTTCATGGGCCATGCCCTCACCACCGGCCGGGGCTGGCCCATGGGCTACCGCTGGATTGCCTTTTTGCAGATCAGCCTCACCGCCATCCTGTTCCTGACGCTTCCCCTCTGGCGAATTCACGGCGGCAGCCGGGAGGCGGGGCCTTCCGACCCGGCGCTGACCCTGCCCCAGGTCCTCCGCCTTTCCGGGGCGAAATCCATGGTAACCGCCTTCTTCTGCTACTGCGGTCTGGAGCAGACCGCCGGTCTTTGGGCCAGCAGCTACCTGACGCTGGAAAAGGGTCTCCCGGCGGAGACGGCGGCGGGCTTTGCCAGCTTGTTTTTCCTGGGGGTCACGGCGGGACGGGGCCTCAGCGGCTTTTTAACCCTGGTTCTGAACGACCGGCAGATGGTCCGCCTGGGCCAGGGGATCACCGCCCTGGGAATCCTGCTTCTGCTGCTGCCGGTGGGCGGGGAGACTGCCGCCCTGGCAGGACTGGTGCTGGCGGGCCTGGGCTGCGCCCCGATCTATCCCTGCTTCATCCACGCCACGCCGGACCATTTTGGGGCGGAGAATTCCCAGTCCGTCATCGGTGTGCAGATGGCCGGGGCCTACGTGGGCACTTGCCTGACGCCGATGGTGTTCGGTCTTTTGGCCTCTCGTCTTACCCCGGCGCTGTTCCCGGCCTATCTGCTGGCGGTGCTATTGGTGATGACGCTCGCCCACGAGGGGCTTCTCCGGGCCCGGCGGACCGCCGCTTGAGTCGACGCCGGAGGAAGCGCGCCGGCGCTGACGCCCGTTCCCGTTACGCAAAAAAGCGGCCCCTGCCGTTGGCGAAAACGGCGGGGCGTCCACACTGGAGGGCGTCTCCAAATTAAAGCGGTTCCCAGAAATAATGAGAAAAAAGGAGGCGGGGACAGAAGGCATAAGTCCAGCTCTTCTCGCCGTGCGCTTTATCTTGTTCTTCAAGCACCGATCCTGACTTTGTTCGGCGAACGGGTCAACGAAGAAACCTTCCGCCACGCAAAGGAATATTTTTTCTGGATCACCCTGGGTGTCCCGTTTTATATGTTCGGTCAGGCACTCAATCCCATCATCCGCTCCGATGGAAGCCCCAAGTTCGCCATGGCCTCTACCCTGGCGGGAGCTGCCGCCAATATCATTCTGGACCCCATCTTCATCTTTGTTTTTCGCTGGGGAATGATGGGCGCGGCGGCTACGGTGCTGGGGCAAATCATCACGGCTGTTCTGGCGGTCCGGTATCTGTGCCACATGAAAGCCGTTCGGCCGGAACAGAGCGGCTTCCGTTTCCATGGTACGGGAGGTGCTGTTTGGCGTAGGATTTGCCCTTCTGCTTCCCCGGTGGTTCGGACTGGACGGAGTTCTGTACTCCATGCCGGTTTCTGATATGCTGACATTCGTGATTTGTGTGATTGTCATTCGATATACCTACAAGACTTTAGACCGCGGAGAAAAAAGGAAGCCCGAACATGAATAACCGAATCATTACCATCAGCCGGGAATTTGGCGGCGGCGGCAGGACTATCGGCAGAAGGACCGCCACAAAGCTGGGACTTCCCCGCTATGACGCGGAACTGATCGAAAAGCTGGAAGAAGCAACCGGATTGTCCAGAGATTATATTGCCGAGCGGGGTGAATACGCCGCCCATGGCAGTTGGCTGTCCAGCGCTTTCTCAGACCGGGCTCTCAACGGGCATGAAATGGGGCGTTGTCCAGAATTATCATATTGCGCTCAACAGCGGAGTGCTGGGGATTGACACCTGTGTAGAGATGATCGCCAGATTATGCGACCGAAAATTTTGTGAAAGCTGACCTTTGATTTTTTCGGTTTTCTTTGCTAAACTGAACCCGTCAATTCAATACGGACATTCAACGACACACGCAGTGCATTGCACGTAAGCCTGATCACGGTACGGCAATGCTCGGCGTGTGTCTTTTCGCGTCTGAAGGCACACGGTGACGCGTGTGCCTTTCTTTGTCCGCATACCATTGAAGGAGGAACTATTATGGATATGGAATCATCCGCTTGCCTTGGGACGGAAAAAACCGGCAGGCTTCTGCTGAAATTTGCCGTCCCCCGCATCTTCTCGCTTATCATTTCCTGCCTGTACAACATCGTTGACCAGATTTTTGTGGGCAATGGTGTGGGCTACCTGGGCAATGCCGCTACCGGGGTCATCTTTCCCATCACGGTAATCGGCTGGGGCGTGTCCCTGTTCTTCGGAGACGGCGCGGCGGCGTCACTCAGCGTATCCCTGGGCAAAAACGAAACGGAGAATATTCACCGAAGCGTAGGCGGCAGCATCCTTTTCTCATTTCTCGGCGGACTGGTCATTATTCTGATCAGCTATTGCTGGGGAGACGGACTGCCGCGGCTCATCGGCGCCACCGGCGCCAATCTTTCCCTGGCTCATGACTACGGTTTTATCATCTATGCCATGATGCCGCTGGCCCTGGTGCAGAATACCCTGGCCTCCATTATCCGGGCAGATGGAAGTCCCAAGTATGCCATGGGTGCCATGCTGGCGGGAGCGGTGCTGAACATCATTGGCGACCCGGTGGCCATCTTCGTCCTGGGCTTGGGCATCAAGGGCGCAGCCTACGCCACCATCCTGGGGCAGTTTGTCAGCTTCCTGATCTGTGCGGCCTATCTGATCCGGAGTAAGTCCTTCCGCGTTTCCCCCGCCAGCTTCCGGCCCGACCCGGTCCTGTTGAAACAGGTCATGGCCCTTGGCGCGTCCAGCTTTTTGACACAGCTTTCTATTGTAATCATCACGGTTATCAATAACGTTCTTCTGGTGAAATATGGCGCGGCTTCAGCCTATGGGGCGGACATTCCTCTGGCGGCATTCGTAGTCATTATGAAGCTGTTCCAGATCGTATTGAATATCGCTATTGGGATTGCCGCGGGGGCACAGCCCATCGTTGGCTATAACTACGGGGCAAGGAAGTATGACCGGGTGCGGGAGCTGTTAGGGCTGATTATCAAGTGGACAGCCATCATCTGCCTGATTTGCACGGTTTTGTTTGAGGTGTTCCCGCTGTTCTTTATCCAGATGTTCGGCGCGGACGGGGAACTCTATACGCAATTCGCGGTACAATGCCTGCGTATTTATTTGTCCCTCATTCTGTTCACCTGTGTCCAGAAGGTGTGCGCCATCCAGCGAGTTCAGCACAGCCGAAAGTGACAGGTGACCGATATCAGAAAATTCAGAGGGGAAACCGCCATGTTTCTCCATTTTGCAAAGTGGCTGTCGCGGGTGGTTTTCAGAGATTCCGCAGAAGTCAGCGCGGGGGGCCGTTTTCACCCCCTGGAGTCAAGTCGGGTCCGTTTTCCCTCCGCCCTTACAGCCGCCGCAAGATCAGCTGGTCAAGGCGGGGATATTTACAGCTTTCAGAAGGAATATCATGCCAAGAGAAAAATTAAGTTCGCGCGCTACGGGGGCGGTGTGTCCGGGATGTGAAAAAGGCGCGCGGCTACAAGGAGGTGAACCCCCGGACAAGAAACGAGCAAACGGTGAGAGCACCATCCGCAAGCGCAAAGACGTCCGCTGGGAAGGGCGCTACACCGCCGGCTACGATCCCGAAACCGGCAAGCGGATTATCAAGAAGGTACTGGGCAAGACTCAGGCCGAGGTCAAAGAGAAGCTGGCCCAAGCTCAACAGGAGACAGCCGGTCTGGACGTGGGCCGCAACGGAGGCTACACAGTGGCCACTTGGTTCCGCAGCTGGTACGAGCCCTACGCCAAGCCCAACGTCAGGCCGGCGACGGCGGGCCGCTATCAACCGATCATCGAGACCTACACCATCCCCCGT
>CAQXTN010000020.1:0-34145 GCA_948916585.1 uncultured Oscillibacter sp.
GATAACATTCTACACCTCAAGTCAATGCACTGTTATTTTATTGGATTGCTATAATCCTCTCCCTGTTTGGCATTATCCCTGTCGTGTGGCTTGCCCCGCGCTCCCTGCCCTCGCTTCCTTTTCTCATTATTTCCGGGAACTACTCCAAGCTGTTGTATGGTCTCCTGTTTGATCGAATGGGACAAGCATTTTCATAACAGAGCTAATCATAGAATTACGAAAACCCGCATAATTAACTTCCACTATTAAGCGGCCCCTGGTATCCATTGGCCGCTCAATAGTGGAAGTTTAAATTTAACCAAATGATTCTTCTCTCAGGAGCGCTTTTTCATATCGCTTTACACTTCCCCCAGTTCATTCCAGAGGAAGTCCATGCTGCTTCAAAAAGGAGAAGCTTGTCCCAGTAGCCCCGCTGGAAGAGGATCTTCCCGTCCGTCACCTGGAAAAAGCCGCAGCCCCGCAGTCCCAGCGGGTCCCGCCACTCCAAAATTGCCCACTGGCCGTCCTCAAACAGGTTCTCCTCGACGCGGTTAAACGCGTCCACCCATTTCTCTACCACTTCTTTTGGCCTCAGCATCGTTCGAGCCTCTGCTTCACTTGGATATGCGCCCTCAGGCCAGGAAGCCCTTGAGGATGCAGTCCTCAGCCTCCTCCTCGGTAAGGCCCAGGGTCTCCAGCTTCAAAAGCTGGTCCCCGGCAATCTTGCCGATGGCCGCCTCGTGGACCAGCTGGGCCTCGGTGCAGTTGGCGGTGATGGCGGGGATGGACTTGATTTTAGCCGTCCCCATGATGATGGAGTCGCACTGGACATGGCCGAAGCACGGGGCATTGCCCACCATACGGGGGTAAAACACCTGCTCCGATCGGTCCTGCGCCACGGAGCGGGAAATCACCCTGCCCTTGGAATCCTCGCCGTCCAGAATGATCTCCATGTCGCTCTCCGCCGTCTGGTCTCCGTGGGTCAGCAGCCGCTCCGTAACCACAGCCTCGGCTCCCTTGCCGCAGACGATTTTCGTGGAGCGCTTGGTGGAATCAATGCCCCGGATTTGAACGGTCTCCATCTGGATGGAGGCCCCCTCCTCCAGGTAGACCACCGTCTGGGGGTTCATGATCCGGCCTCCGGTTCCGTCCCCCTCGCCGTAGTGCTTCTCGGTGTAGCGGACCCGGGAGCCCTTGCCCACGTAGAAGGTATGGACGCCGTCGTGGCGGGACTCCTCCCCACCGCAGTTGTGAATGCCGCAGCCCGCCACAATGTCCACATCACAGCCCTCGCCGATGAAGAAGTCGTTATAGACCATCTCCCGGAGGCCGGACTTTGTGATGATGACGGGAATATAGCAGGTCTCCCCCACGGTGCCGGGCTTGACCCGGATGTCGATGCCGGGCTTGTCCTCCTTAGAGGTAATTTCAATGTGCTCCGTGGACTGGCGGCCGTCACAGCCGGAGTCCTTGCGGATGTTGAAGGCCCCCACGGGCTTGCCAATGAGGTCCGTGATCTTTTCCAGTAAGCCGCGATCGATCTCGGTATCCATCATTGTGCCATCGCCTCCTTCCGCAAAACCGGGCAGGTGCCCAGGGTGTCCGCCAGAATCTGGGGCAGAATCTCCGCCGGGGTTCCCCGGTGACGGAGCTGCCCGTCCCCCACCACGATGACCTCATCCGCCAGGGAGATGATCCGCTCCTGGTGGGAAATGATAATCATGGTGGCCCCTCCGGCGGCGTGGAGCTGCTCGAAGGTCTCCGTCAGCCGGGCGAAGGACCACAGGTCGATGCCCGCCTCCGGCTCGTCAAAAATCATGAGTTTCGCGTTTCTCGCCAGGATGGAGGCGATTTCAATGCGCTTCACCTCGCCGCCGGAGAGGGAGGCGTCCACCTCCCGGTCCAGGTAGTCGTTGGCGCACAGACCCACCCGGGTGAGGTACTGGCAGCAGCGGTCCTTGGAGAGCGTCCCGTCTCCGCTGGCCAGGGTCAGCAGGTCCCGGACCGTCAGCCCCTTGAACCGGGGGGGCTGCTGGAAGCCGTAGCTGATGCCCAGCTTCGCCCGCTCGGTGATGCCCAGGTCCGTGACGTCCTGCCCGTTCCAGAGTATCCGCCCGGCGGTGGGCTTCACCAGACCCATGATGCTTTTCGCCAGGGTGGTTTTTCCGCCGCCGTTGGGGCCGGTAAAGACCACCAGCCGCCCATCGCCGACGGTGAGGGAGATATCGTTCAAAATGCCCAGCTCCCCGCCGTCCTCGTGAACGGCGTAGCTGAGGTGTCTCAGTTCCAGCATGGGGGAATCCTCCTTTGCTTGCTGTGTCAGACAGCATTCTACCAGATATAACGGGAGAATGCAACGAATGCCTTGGGTTTTCTTCTACATTTTACCCAAAAACGCCCCTCTTATCTGTTGCAGGCGCAACAGGAACCATTTTTTTACCCTTTGCATAGACTGGGAGGAAAAGGAGGGACCTCTCATGGAACATATGCCCCAAACACCGGAAGTTTACGATTTTCGACAGTATGACCGCATCTGGCAGCGGGTCGCCCCCAACCTGGAGCCCTACCCCGGCATGGCGGCCCAGACGGCGACTGCCGCTCAGCAGACGGCCCCCGCCCAGACGGCGGCCTCCGCCCGGTCCGAGGCTTCCGCGATTCCCGCCGCCCCGGCCCTTACCGTCCTCCCCGCCGCGCCGGAGGCCCCCGCCGTTCCCGTTCCCGCGGGTCCCGACGCCTCGCTTCCCGGCGCGGAACAAAATCCCTGCTGCATGGGCACCGAGGCGGAGGAGATGCTGGAGGTCATCACCGGCTACATCGAAGCGGCCCTGTCGGACCGGCGCTATCTTCTGGCCCTGACCCGCCAGGCCCCCTCCTGGGCCCGGAAGCCCCTGCGGGACATGGCGGCGGACCTCCAGGACCAGGCCCGGCGGCTGATGGCGGCCCACTACCTCATCACCGGCCGGCGCTACCGCCCCAGCGTCAGCGCGGAGCGCATCTACGCGGGCCGCTGGTGCCCCGCCCTCCGGGAGCGCTATCACGCGGCGGCGTGCAGCGGCTTCAACTACGCCCGCTCCGCCGAGGACACCATGGACCCCTGTCTGACGAAGCTCTTCGAGGAGATGAGCAAGCAGTCCTACGCCCATGCGGAAACCCTGATGGGACTGCTGCAAAGAAGCCTGCAAAACGCATGAGGAAACGGGCCCTCCGCCATAAGGCGGAGGGCCCGCCGGTTATCCCCAGGCCCGCTTGATCTCGTCCCGTTCGTGCTGGTTCTCCACCCAGTTTTCCAGGTATCCGCAGTCATGGCAGACATAGCGGGCCACGGGAATCCGCTTTACCATCAGCGCCCGGGTGAGGAAGATGCCGTTGGAGAGGTAGCGGTGGGCGTCGTCCGGGACCCGAATGACGTCCGTGGAGCCGCAGACGGGGCAGCGCTTGGTATTTTTCATGTCACTTCTCCTTAATGGTGGTCCTTCCACACCTTCCACAGCCGGTCCGCAAGCGGCAAAAGCAGCAGAAGCAGCAGCAGATTATTGGGTACATGGGGCATTGCGTACCTCTCCTTTCAATTCTCCTTGTACAGCTTCATGGACAGCGGGATGGAAAGCGCCGTTCCCGCCGCCGCCCCTAGGGGAAGCAGCACCACCAGGGGAACGGGCAGGCTGGGGAGTTCATCCACCATGTCCACAAGAATCCCTATGGAGATCGCCACGCCGAAGATCACCACCATAAAAATCATCCTTCCCCTCTCCACGCCGAAGCGCAGCACCGCCGGTAAGGTGATATCCAGGGTGATGATTCCCAAGCAAAGGCTCGCCAGCAGGGTGGGAACACTGGGCGCGCTTCCCGAAAAAATCCCCGACGCCGCCTGCACCGCCAGGCAGAACACCCCCGACACCGCTATGCAAATCCAGCCCAGCACGTACTTGCTCAGCACGATATCCCGCTTGGAATAGGGCATCATGGCCGCCAGCTGATTCCAATGGCTCCGCTCGTCATAGGCCATGGCCGTATAGGGCAGCATGGAGCACCAGACCACCAGGAACACCGTATTGAACGCGCTGTTCACCATGGACAGCAGCACCAACACCAGGACAAAAATTCTCATCTGCTTCCAGATCACATAGAAATCCTTCTGTACCAGCGCTTTCATCATTTCGCTCCTTTCACCATAAAGAGGATGATATCCTCCACCGTCGCCCGCTCCAGCTCCAGGCCCGCCGGGACCTCCTCCCGCCGGACCAGGGCCCGGACCCCGCCGTAACCGCTGGCCTCCCGGCCCAGGACGGCCTCCTCCCGGAGGCTCTCCAGCTGCTCCGCCGTCCCGGCGAAGACGCCGTAGGTCTCCAGAAGCTGGTCCTTCTCGTCGCAAAAGAGGAGCTGTCCCCTGTGCAGGAAGGCAATGTAATCACAGAGCTTCTCCAAATCGCTGAGGATATGGGAGGAGATCAAAATGGAGTGGTCCTCCTCCCGGGTGAACTCGTTGAAAATCTCCAGCACCTCGTCCCGGACGATGGGGTCCAGACCGGAGGTCGCCTCGTCCAGAATCAGCAGCTTTGGCTGGTGGCTCAGGGCCACGGCGATGGCCAGCTTCATCTTCATGCCCCGGGAAAAGTCCTTAAAGGGCTTCTTCCCCGGCAGGTCGAAGCGGCGGAGGTAGCCGTCGTAGGTCCCCTGGTCCCAGCGCTTGTAGGTCCCCGCCATCACCTTCCCCACCTGGACGGCGGTGAGGGTTTCCGGGTAATACGCCTCGTCCAAAACGACGCCCACGTCCTCCTTCACGGCCCGGAACTCCGGGGAGGACACATCCACCCCCAAAACCCTGGCGGTCCCGCCGTCGGGGCGGAGGGCGTTCATCAGCAGGCGGATGGTGGTGGATTTTCCCGCGCCGTTCTCCCCCACCAGGCCGCAGATGGTGCCGCTGGGCACCGTGAGGCTCAAATCCCGGATGGCAAATTCTCCAAAGGACTTGCAGATATGGTTCAGTTCAATGGCGTTCATACGTTCTCCTCCTCTAACAGGACGCGCAGCATGTCGATCAGTTGCTCCACCGTCACGGAACAGCTCTTCGCCAGTCCCGCGGCGGCGGTCAGGTGGTTTTCCAGCTCCTTGAGCTGCTGCTCCCGGATCAGGTCCAGATTTTTCTCCGCCACAAAGCAGCCCTTCCCGGCCACGGTGTAGAGGAAGCCCTCGGCCTCCAGCTCGTCATAGGCCCGCTTGGTGGTGATGACGGAGATTTTCAAATCCTTGGCCAGGGCCCGGATGGAGGGCAGGGCCTCCCCCGGGGTCAGTACCCCGGCGATGATCTGGGCCTTGAGCTGGGAGTAGATCTGCTCATAGATGGGCTGGCCCCCGGTGTTGCGGATGATGATTTCCATGGAAGTTCCTCCGTTTCACTGTTCATATACAGTATACACAGAATGAACAGTTTGTCAAGGGGGGCGATGAAAAAAATTTTGGCTAGGAAATTGCTCCCGCCTGTGGTATACTACCTCTGGAAAAACGGAAGGAGGCGCGGGCTTATGGAAACCGTCAGCGGCGCAAGCAATTGGAAGCTGGTTTTCCGCCGGGAGGGCGGCGGCGTCACCCTTCTCCGGGCCGGGACCCCCGACGCCCGGGCCGTCCTGCCGGAGGAGCTGCTCGGCCTGCCGGTGACGGCCCTGGGAGACCGGGCCCTGGCCCCGGACCGGCAAACAGCTCCCCTGCCCGCCGGGGCGGAAACCCTCCAAATCACCTGCATCCCTCCGGAGGAGGGGGCAGCCTGGGACAACCGGAGCCTCCGGGACCTGACCCTGCCGCAGACCCTCAAGGCCGTGGGGGACTACGCCCTGTTGAACTGCTCCGCCTTAAGCACCCTCCGTATTCACGACGGCGTGTCCCGCTGGGGCGGCGGCGCGCTGATGAACTGCCGCAGCCTGGATACCCTCCACCTGACCCGGACAGGCCCGGACCAGGGGGAGGCCCTGGCCTGGTTCGCCGGGGAGCTCAGCCGCGAGCTGGACGTAACCGTTTACGGCCCCGGCGGGGAGACCGCCCGTCTGCTGTTCCCGGAGTATACAGAGCTCTATGAAGAAAACTGCCCCGCCCATCATTTCGATTACTTCATCTCCGGCGCGGGCTACCCCTATCACCACTGCTTCCGTCAAAAACGCCTGTCCCTCAAGGAGTACGACGGCCTTTGGCAAGACTTTCTGGGGATGGAGCACGACGAATCCGCCGCCCTGCGCCTTGCCTGGCGGCGCCTACGCTGGCCGGTGGATTTGGCGGAGGGGGCGGCGGCGGGCTACCGGGCCTATTTAAAGGAACACGCCGGGGAGGCCCTCCGCCTCCTGCTGGAAGAAGGGGAAGCCCTCCCTTTCCTTCTGGAGCTGACGGAGCCGGACCGGGAAACCCTCCTGGACGCCTGTGCCCTGGCCCGGGAGCGGGGAGCCACGGCGGCCCTGGCGGCTTTGCTGGAGGAGCAGCACCGCCGCTTCCCCACCGGAGCGGAAAAATCCTTTACATTATAGAAGGGCCAAGGGTTTTATGGAACAAAAGGACTTTGCCGGGATTGGGCGGGACATCCTCTTCGCCTCCCGGAACGAGCTGTATATGAGCCTGCCCTATCTGGACGCGGCCCTCTGCGCTCTGGCCTTCGTCCCCGGCGGCGGGGTCACGGTGTCCCTGGCCACCGACGGGGAGACGCTGTACTACGACGGGGCCTGGCTGGCGGACCGCTATCTGCGGAGCCGGGTGTGGACCTGCCGGGCCTATCTCCATGTGATTCTCCACTGCATGCTCCGGCACCTGGCGAAAAAACGGGGTAAGGTCCCGGAGCTGTGGGACCTCAGCTGCGACGCGGCGGTGGAGAGTATCCTGGATGAACTGGACTACCCCTGCCTCAACGCCGGAGCGGCTCCCCGGAAGCGGAAATTTTACGGCGAGTGCCGGAGGGACATGCCGGTGCTGACGGCGGAGGGCATCTACCGCCGCCTTTTGCGGCTGAACCTGCCGGAGTATGAAATCGCCCAGCTCCAGCGGGCCTTTCTGGTGGACGACCACGGGCTCTGGGACCCGGAGCGGCAGGACGATAAGGAGCAGAGCCGCCGCCAGGACCAGAAGTGGCGGGACCTCTCCGGCAAGGCCCAGACGGGCCTGGAGACGGTCCTCTCGGACAAGGGGACCGGCGGCGAGGCCGTGCTGGAGCAGGTCCGGGCGGCCGTCCGGGACGACGTGGACTACCGGGCGTTTCTCCGCCGCTTCGCCGCCCCCCGGGAGGTGGCGGCAGTGGATGGGGACGCCTTTGACTACGGCTTCTACTCCTACGGCCTCCGGCTTTACGGGAATATGCCCCTGGTGGAGCCGCCGGAGACCCGGGAGGAAAAGCGGATCGAGGATTTCGTCATCGCCCTGGACACCTCCATGTCCACCTCCGGGGAGCGGGTCCGGCAGTTCCTGGCCTGCACCTACGCGATTTTGCGGAGCGCGGGGACCTTTACCAGAAAAGTGAACATCCGCGTCATCCAGTGCGACGACCAGATCCGCTCCGACGATGTGCTTCACGACCTGGAGGACCTGCGGAATTATATGGAGAACTTCCGGCTCACCGGCGGCAGCGCCACGGACTTCCGCCCGGTATTCGACCATGTGGCAAAGCTCCAGGAGGCGGGGGCCTTCACCAGCCTCCGGGGCCTTGTGTACTTCACCGACGGCATGGGAATTTACCCGGAAAAGCGAACGCCCTACGAAACGGCCTTTATCCTCCTGGGAGAGCCGCCGCTTTCCGTGAAAACGCCCCCCTGGGCCATCCGGCTGGTGCTGGAGGCCCCGGATTTGGACCGGGCGGCGGAGGAACTGCCGGAGGAACTGGACCTGGACGAGCTGCCGGAGCTGTAAAGGAGGCGCTATGCTGTCTGAAATCGTGAACCGGCGGAGCATCCGGGCCTACCTGCCCCAGCCGGTTTCCAGGAAAGATATCGAAACCGTGCTGCAAGCGGGGGCCCTGGCCCCCTCGGCAAAAAACCGCCAGCCCTGGCGGTTCACCGTGGCCCTTGCCAAGGGAAAAGCGGAAGCCCTGGCCGCCATGGCGCAGGGCCTGGAGGAGGAACGCCGCCGCCCCCTCCTGCCGGAGAGCGCCCGGCATCTCGGCGGGGCAGTCCAAACGCTGGCCATCATGAAACAAGCCCCGGTTGTCATCTTCGTCACGAACCCCCTGGGCCAGGACCCGAGACAGACGCTGAACACAGACGAACGGGTCACCGAGCTCTGCAACGCCCAGTCCCTGGGCGCGTGCCTGGAGAATATGGCCCTCCAGGCCACGGCGCTGGGTCTAGGCAGTCTTTGGATTTGCGACACCTATTTCGCCTATGACGCGCTGCGGGAATGGATCGGCGGGCCGGGAGCTCTCGCGGCGGCCATGGCCTTGGGGTACGCCGCCGGAAATCCGCCGCCCCGGCCCCGGAAGCCGCTGGAGGAATTGGCCGAGTGGAGGGAATAAGTTCTGCCGGTAGAAGGGCAAAAATTGGCCCGAAGGGCCCTTACTCCCTTTTCTCTTTTGGGCCGCGCGATGGACCAGCCGTCGCCGGCCGCCAATCCGCCCCGCCCGCAAGGGCGAGTACTATCTCCCCTCCCCTGCCGGGGAACCAGGAAGGAAACGCCATGAACATCAAACAAGCCAAACAGGAAATCACCAATACCTTAAAAGCCTACCTGGCCAAGGACCCCTTGGGGAATTATCTAATCCCCCCGGTCCGCCAGCGGCCCGTCCTGCTGATGGGCCCGCCCGGCGTGGGCAAAACCCAGATCATGGAGCAGGTGGCCGCCGAGACCGGCGTGGGCCTGGTGGCCTACACCATCACCCACCACACCCGCCAGAGCGCCGTGGGCCTGCCCTTCATCGAAACGCGGACCTACGGCGGGCAGACCTACTCCATCACCGAGTACACCATGAGCGAAATTCTGGCCTCTGTCTATGACCTGATGGAGAAAACCGGCCTCATGGAGGGCATCCTTTTCCTGGACGAGATCAACTGCGTCTCGGAAACCCTGGCCCCCATGATGCTGCAATTCCTCCAGTGCAAGACCTTCGGCAACCAGCGCCTGCCGGAGGGCTGGCTCATCGCCGCCGCCGGCAACCCGCCGGAATATAACCGCTCCGTCCGGGACTTCGACGTAGTGACCCTGGACCGGGTGAAGCGCATCGACGTACAGGAGGACTTCGCCGTCTGGAAGGAGTACGCCCGGGCCAAGGGCCTCCACGGGGCGGTGGTGTCCTATCTGGACATCAGGAAGGACCACTTCTACCGGGTGGAGACCACGGCGGAGGGCATCCAGTTCGCCACCGCCCGGGGCTGGGAGGATTTGAGCGAGCTGCTGACGGTCTATGAAACCCTGGGCCTCAAGGCGGACCGGGAGGTGGTTGGGCAGTATATCCAGCTTCCCCGCATCGCCCGGGACTTTGCCAACTATTTGGAGCTCTACGGCAAGTACCGGAAGATCTACCATGTGGACGACATCCTAACGGGAACCTGGAAGCCCATCACCGTCCGGGAGCTCCGGGCCGCGCCCTTCGACGAGAAGCTGTCCGTCATGGGGCTGCTTCTCTCCCGCCTCTCCGAGGCCGCCCGGGAGGCCCGCCGCCGGGACAGCCTGTGCGAGAACCTCCACGCCGCCCTGACAAAATTCAAAGAGGCCCTGGCCGCCGGAGAGGCCCCCCAGGCGGTCCTGGAGGCCCTGACCGGCGAACGCCGGGAAGCCCTGAAACGGGCCGGGAACGCGGGCCAGGGGGATAAACATCGCCAGGCCCTGGCCCAGCTGGAAATCAACATCCTGGAGGACTACCGCCGCCGCCTCATTCAGGAGAACCCCGCCGATTCCGATCTGGCCATGGCGGCGGTGCGGGGCTGGTTTGGGCAGGAAGTGGAAAAACGGGCCTCCCAGGCCCGGGAAGCCAAGGCGGAGCTGGATCACGCCTTCGCCTTTTTGGAGGAAACCTTCGGCCAGGGACAGGAGCTGGTGCTGTTCGTCACGGAGCTCACCGCCGGGCCGGACACCAGCTGGCTCATTGAGACCTTCGGCTGCGACGCCTATTTCCGTCACAACCGGGAACTGCTGTTTGACGGCACCCGGCGCCGTATCCAGGAAGAAATCTTCGCCGCCAAGGCGGCGGAACAGGAGGAACAGCCATGACGGAAGATTTGAAACGCGTTGAGGCCGTACTGGACGAGAAGGTCCGCCCCGCCCTCCGGGCCCACGGGGGAGAGATTGCCGTGGACCATCTGGAGGACGGCGTGCTGTACGTGAAGCTGCTGGGCCAGTGCGCCGGGTGCCCCTCGGCGGACCTGACCAGCGAGACGATTGTGGAGGCGGAGCTCACCGCCGCCCTGCCGGAGCTGGTGCGGAAGGTAGCGGTAATTCAGACCGTCAGCGACGAGCTGTGGGAGCAGGCGAAAAAGCTCCTCCGGGACCACCATCTCTAAAAGGCCGTCATAAGCGTCCCCCTCCCCTCATAGTCTCTAGCAAACCGAACACATGGGAGGACGCTATGGACAACTTGCAGATGGACGAGAAGCTGGCCCGGCTCCGGCGCTGCCGCCGGGAGATGGACACGCTGAAAAAAGAGGCGGAGGCCATTGAGGAGGACGTCAAGGCGGAGCTGGAAGCCCGGGGCGTGGAACAGGTGGAGACAGCCCACTACAAAGTCTCCTGGAAATCCGTTTCCAGCACCCGGCTGGACGCCAAGGCCCTGAAAGCGGAGCGGCCGGAAATATATGAGCGCTACGCCGTCTCCGGCACCGCGAAGCGCTTTACCGTCACATGAACGCGAAAGAACCCGCCCCGGCGGAAGGCCGGGGGTCATACCTTTTTATGCGGAACCTGTAAAAATTTGAGGAACTTGCGCTTTTCTCTTTACTTATGGGAAAACTGCCGCTATAATAGGGAAGGGAAACTTTGGGGCCCCGCGGACCGCGGGGCCCTTCTTTTCGCTGGCCGGAGGCGCTAATCCGCCGCCGTCAGGACCCCCGGGGCCGGACAGGCCCCCATCACCGGCTGGCCGCTGGCCGTGAGCAAGCGGAACGCCGCCCTATCTTTCGGGCGGCGGCGCGGGGAGGTTTCATTATGTCAAATTGCGCCATTGTGGGCATCAACTGGGGCGACGAGGGCAAGGGCCGTATGGTGGACCTGATCACCCAGGACTACGACGTGGTGGTCCGCTATCAGGGCGGCGGCAACGCCGGGCACACCGTCGTCAACGAAAAGGGCAGGTTCGCCCTCCATCTGCTGCCCTCCGGCATCTTCCGGGACGGCGTGGTCAACATCCTGGGCAACGGCGTGGCCCTGGACTGCGAGAGCCTGTGGAAGGAGATACAGGACGTCACCGCCCAGGGCGTGGCCATTACGCCGGACAACCTGATGGTCAGCGACCGGGCCTCCCTGCTGCTGCCCTGGCACCGGGATTTGGACGGCCTGGAGGAGGCCCGCCTGAAGGACAAGAAATACGGCTCCACCAAGCAGGGCATCGCCCCCTTCTACTCCGATAAGTTTCAGAAAAAGACCGTCATGGCGGGAGAACTTCTCTATCCGGGGCAGCTCCGCTCCCACCTGGAGGATCTGCTGGAGTGGAAGAACCTGACCCTGACCAAGGTCTACAACGCCCAGCCCTATACCATCGAGCAGCTGATGGACTGGGTGGCGGACTACGGCGAGAAAATCCGCCCCTTCATCCGGGACACCGGCGCGTTTTTGCGCCAGGCCCAGGCGGAGAACAAGCGCATTTTGTTCGAGGCCCAGCTGGGAGCCCTTCGGGACCTGGACTACGGCATCTATCCCTACACCACCTCCTCCAACGCCGTGGCGGCTTACGCCCCGGTGGGCTCCGGCCTGCCCTCCGCCCGGATTGACGAGGTCATCGGCGTGGTGAAGGCCTACTCCTCCTGCGTGGGCGAGGGCCCCTTCACCTGCGAGTGGTTCGGCGAAGAGGCGGAGAAGCTCCGCCAGGCCGGGAACGAGTACGGCGCGAAGACGGGCCGTCCCCGCCGGGTGGGGCCCATCGACATCGTGGCCACCCGCTACGGCGTCCAGTGCCAGGCGGCGACGAACATCGCCCTGACCAAGCTGGACGTGCTGAGCTATCTGGATAAAATCCCCGTCTGCGTCCGCTATGAGCTGGGCAGCCAGCAGACGGACCGCTTCCCCTTCCCCGCCCTGCTGGCGGAGGCGAAGCCGGTGGTGGAGTATATGGACGGCTGGGGCCGCGACATCTCCGGCGTGCGGACCTGGGAGGACCTGCCGGAGGCCGCCCGGAAATATGTGGAATATATCGAAAAGGAAATCGGCTGCCGCATCGGCTACGTGTCCGTAGGCCCGGAGCGGGACGCCATCATCATCCGCTGAAGGAGGCCCCATGAGTAAAGACCGCTACGAATCCCCTCTCTCCTCCCGCTACGCATCAGAGTTCATGCTGAACCTCTTCTCCGCCGAAAAGCGCGCCCAGACCTGGCGGCGGCTGTGGGTGGCCCTGGCCCGGGCGGAGCATGAGCTGGGCCTCCCCGTGACGGCGGAGCAGGTGGCCGAGCTGGAGGCCCATCTCACCGACATCGACTTCGACCTGGCCGCGGCCCGGGAAAAGGAAGTCCGGCACGACGTGATGGCCCATGTCTACGCCTATGGCAAGGCCGCGCCCTCGGCGGCGGGCATCATCCACCTGGGGGCCACCAGCTGCTATGTCACAGACAACGCGGACCTCATCCTCTACCGGGAGGGCCTCCGGTATCTGCGGAAGGGGCTGACCGCCCTGCTGGGAAATCTGGCCGCGTTCGCCCGGCAGTACGCGGATACCCCCACCCTGGGCTACACCCATTACCAGCCCGCCCAGCTGGTCACGGTGGGCAAGCGGGCCACCCTCTGGATGCAGGATTTCCTGGCGGATTTGGAGGAGCTGGACTTTGTGCTGGAGAACCTGAAATTCCTGGGCTGCCGGGGGACCACCGGCACCGAGGCCAGCTTCATGGACCTCTTTGAGGGGGACGGGGCGAAAATCGACGAGATGAACCGGCGGATCGCCGGGGAGTTCGGCTTTGAGAAGACCTTCCCTGTCTGCGGCCAGACCTATCCCCGGAAGGTGGACAGCCGGATTTTGAACTGCCTTTCCTCCGTGGCCCAGAGCGCCTGCCGGATGGCAAACGACATCCGCCTGCTTCAGCATGACCGGCAGGTGGAGGAGCCTTTCGAGAAAAACCAAATCGGTTCCTCGGCCATGGCCTATAAGCGCAACCCCATGCGCTGCGAGCGCATCTGCTCGTTGTCCCGCTACCTGATGGCGGACGCCATGAACGCCCCCATGACCGCATCCGTTCAGTGGCTGGAGCGGACCCTGGACGACTCCGCCAACCGGCGCATCTCCATGCCGGAGGGCTTCCTCTGCGCCGACGCGATCCTGCGCCTTTGCCGGAACGTCACCGACGGGCTCCATGTCAACGAGAAGGTGGTGGAGCGGGCGGTGCGGGAATATCTTCCCTTCATCGCCACGGAAAACCTGATGATGGAGGGGGTCAAGCGGGGCGGCAACCGGCAGGAGCTCCATGAAATCATCCGCACCTGCTCCATGGCCGCCACGGCCAGGATGAAGGAGGGCGAGCCCTGCGACCTGCTGGCCCGTCTGGCGGCGGAGCCCGCTTTCGCCATGACGGAGGCGGAGATGGAGGCCGTGCTGGACCCGAAGCTCTACACCGGCCGCTGCGCCGCCCAGGTGGAGGCGTTCCTGGAGGGGATTGCCCCCCTGCTGGCGGAAGCGGAGGACGGGGACACCCCTGAAATCAATGTTTGAGAAATTTTCTGGCTCTTTCCTGCGGATAAATGGAGGGCCCGGTGTAACGCCGGGCCCTCCTGTTTGTCATTCCACGTCATACAGGGAATCCAGCACCAGCCAAACCTGGGAGAACGGCCGCATGAGGTTCCAGAACCCCGCTCCCCGGAAGCCGTACTCAGCAATGAGGCGGAGCTTGACATCCATGCTCCGGGCGTCCTCGAACCAAACCTCGTGGGCGGTTCCCCCGGCGTCGGTATAGTGGAAGAAGGGGGACTGGGCGGTCTCGTCGTACTGGATGGGTACGCCGTATTGAATGGCCAGCTCAATGGCCCGCTGGTTAGAGATGGACTGGGCCCGGGTCTCCCCCTGGATGAAGGGCAAGGGCCAGTCATAGCCGTAGTTGGGTATGCCCAGAAAGATTTTTTCCGCGGGGATTTCCGTGACGGCGTAGTCCAGCACCGCCCGGACGTTGGGGAGGGGCGCGACCGCCATGGGCGGGCCGTAGGTGTAGCCCCACTCATAGGTCATCAGCAGCACCCCATCCACCGCCGCCGACACGGCGGCGTAGTCATGTCCCTCATACAGCAATCCCCTTTGCCGGGTATTCGTCTTCGGAGCCAGCGCCGCCCAGAGGAACCTCCCCTGCGCCGCCAGCAGCTGCCGCAGCCTCCCCAAAAACGCCGCGTACGCCCCCGCCAGCTGGCCCGGCAAATACTCAAAATCCACATCCAGCCCCGCGAAGTCCTTCCGCAGCACCGTTTGCAGCACCTCCGCCGCCAGCCGCCCCTGAGCCTCGTAATCCGTCAGGATAAACGCCGCCCGGCCGGTATCGAATTGCCCCGCCTCCGTCAGGGTGGACAGGTGCATCACCGGCTTCGTCCCCCGCTCCCGGGCCGCCTCCAGCATAGCCTCGTCATCCAGCGGCAAAAGCCCGCCCTCCGCCGTGATGCCGTAGGTAAAGGGAGCCATAGCGGAGAGGTAGGGCAGTTGCTCCGCCAGCAGCTCCGGAGAGATAAAGGGATAGGCATAGCCGTTGAACACGCCCTGCCCGAGCTTCTCCCCAAAATACGAGATTACCAAAAGCTGTCCCACCGCCAGCGCTTCCTGCCCGCCCAGAGCCCAGTTGTTCCTCCACAGTTGTCGGGCGGTGGTGCCGTACTGGTCCGCAATGGAGGTCAGCGTCTCCCCCGCCGCCACGACATGGACCGCCCGGGGAAACCGCACAACCAGCGTCTGCCCCACCGCCAGGGCATAGTCCGGCGGCAGCTCATTATCCGCCGCCAGCTGCTTTGGGGCCACACCGTACCCGGCGGCGATGGAGTCCACAGTCTCTCCAGGGCTCACTACATGGATCGTCATAAACCATCACCTCTTTCGGAAAACCCTATGTCCGGGCCTTTGTCCCCTATGCGAACTTTCCCGCATACTCAGGACCTCCCCGCCATATGTATGGGGCAAAGGGACAAGGAGGCTGTGCGGATGAAAAGACGGTGGGCCCGATATCTGACTCCCGGACTGGTGTTCCAATCCGTGCTGATCGGCGGCGGCTACGGCACCGGAGCGGAGATTGCCCGGTATTTCGGAAGATACGGACTTCTGGGGGGGCTGCTGGCCCTCGCGGCAGCGGCGGCGGGGTGGTCTCTGCTCTGCGCCGTCACCTTTGAGTTCGTCCGAGTCTTTCGGACCTATGACTACGGCTCCATGATGCGCCGCCTGCTGGGCCGGGCCGGATTCCTCTACGATCTCTGCTTCTACACCATGCTCCTCCTGGTTCTGGGCGTAGTCAACGCCACCGCCGCCGCCATGGTCCGCGCCCTGACGGGCCTTCCTTCATGGGTGGGGGTGGCGCTGCTGTCGCTTGGTGTAATTTTCCTGGTATTGCGGGGCACAGAGGCCATCGAAAAGGCTCTGTCCCTCTGGGCGTACCTCCTCTACGCAGTCTACCTTCTGTTTCTCGCCGCCGTCTTTCTGCGCTTTGGGGATGCCATCGTCTCCGAGCTCCAAAGAGGCGAGGCCAGCCCAGGCTGGCTCTTCGGGGGTCTGCGCTACGCCTCTTACAATCTGATCTGCGTCTCTATGATCCTCTACACCCTCCGGGACCTCCGAACCCGCCGGGAAGCGGTGACCTGCGGAATTCTGGCGGGAATCCTGGGGGCGGCCCCCGCTCTGCCGCTGCTGCTGGCCATGGCCTGCGACCTCCCGGCGGCCCTGGCCTCCGAAACGCCGGTAACAGCTATTTTTGAGCGGCTGAACATGCCCTGTCTCTATGCCCTCTTTGAAATCGTCCTCTTCGGAACGCTGATTGAAACCGCCGCTGGGTTCATCAAGGCCCTGGAGGACCGCATGGAGCGGGCCCTCTGCCGGTCCTTTGACTCGGCGGGACACACTCCCGCCGGGCCTTCCGAAGCAAGCTCCTCCTGGCCCTGGCTGGGCCGTCCCCTGGTGACGGGTGTGGTAACCTCCCTTGGAATTTGCGTCTCCACATTTGGTCTGACAGAGCTCATCGACAAGGGCTATGGCGCCATATGCTACGGCGCGCTGCTTCTCTTTGCCCTGCCCATGCTGACGGCAGGAGTTCGCATGATCCGCCGCGCCGGGTCTTGAGCTTCGGTCTTTTTCGACGCGTTTCCTCCCGCTTCCTTCCAGCCCTGCCAAAATATACCCCCTTTTTTTGGCAGCCTCCCGAGGAGATTGTCCCTTCCCGGACTTGTAATCTCCGCCGCATTATGGTATACTAACCTTAATTTCGCAAACGAGGTGAATGAAATGGCTTTTTTTGGAGGGCAATCCAAGAATACTCCTACGGTGGAGTCCCAGACCGACGATGAGCGGAGGGAAGGCGCCGATATCCCTGAGCTTCCTGAACCCCGGAGCAATACGGTTATTGCCAAGGATCTGCTTGTCACCGGAAAACTCAGCGGCGAGGGTGTGGTGCAGATCGAGGGCACCGTGGAAGGCGAGGTGAATCTGAAGGGCTATGTCATCATAACGGCCACTGGCCGGGTAAAGGGCCCCGTGGAGGCCGACGTGATCCGCATTGCCGGACAGGTGGAGGGCAATTTGGTTTCCCATGACCACGTGCAGCTGGAACGCACGGGCACCATCAATGGCGACGTAACCACCGTCTCCTTCGTGATCGAAAACGGCGGCCGCCTCAACGGGCGGACCACCATGGTCCCGGAGCAGGCGTCCACCCCCCGCGTGGATGGCTTAGCCCCGTCGAAGCCCGACAAGAAGGACGAAAAGCCGGAGGACTGAGCGCGTACATCAATCGCATCGAAGCTCCAGAAAGAAGATATGCCCCGTCTGGTGAAAATACTTTTCACCGGACGGGGCAAACTTGATTTGTTCACACTTTTCCTGTAAAATATTGTGAAAAGAGAGTCAGAAAGGAGGGCCCTTTTATGCCCTTTACATTCCAGTTCGGCGGCTCCAACGCCTTCGGGGGCGGCTTCAACCCAGAGAGCTTCCAGGGAGGTGGCCCCAGTCCCCGGCCCAGAAAGCCCCGGAAACCCCGCCGCGCCATGGGCAGCCCCTTCAGCCGCACCCTCACCAACCTGGTGGTGACGCTGGTGTTCGGCTTGGTTTATTTTTATCTGGAGCTTCCCGCCTTGAACCTCCACGCCGAGGAGTTCTACGTTTTTGTATTCCTCCTCTGCGCCGTCTACTGCGTCTGCGCGATCTTCACCTCCGGCTTCCAGGGAGACGGCAGCGTCAAGGGCTATTTTCACTTCGTCCGCAAGCAGTGCGCCGTCCCCTTCCTGGCGGTGGTAGCTCTGATTGCCGTTCTGGCCTTGGGCGCCCTCAGCGGCTGGGTGGTGCTTCGGGCGGGAAGCTACTCCAAGCTCCTTCCCCTTCAAGCCGGGGATTTCACCGCCGAGGTGGAGGAGATTTCCTATGACCAGATTCCCATGCTAGACAAAGACTCCGCCGCCCAGCTGGGCACCCGGAAGCTGGGCGAGCTGGCGGATATGGTGTCCCAGTTCGAAATCCTGCCCGCCTATACCCAGATCAACTACCAGGGCCACCCGGTTCGAGTGACCTCCCTGCGCTATGGAGACCTCATCAAGTGGTTCACCAACCGGGGCGACGGCCTCCCCGCCTACCTCATCATCGACATGGTGAGCCAGGAGGCGGAGGTGGTCCGCCTGGAAGAGGGCATGAAGTACACCGTGGCGGAGCACTTCGGCCGGAATCTCTACCGGCACATCCGGTTCCACTATCCCACCATGATGTTTGACGAGCCGGTCTTTGAGATTGACGAGGAGGGGACGCCCTATTGGGTCTGCTCCCGGATTGTGCGGACCATTGGCCTCTTCGGCGGCACGGACGTGAAGGGCGCGGTGCTGGTAAATGCCGTCACCGGCGAAAGCGAGTACTACGAGCAGGTTCCCAACTGGGTGGACCGGGTGTACTCCTATGATATCATTATGCAGCAATACGACTTCTATGGCATGTACCACAACGGCTTTTTGAACTCCATGTTCGGCCAGCGGGATGTAACCGTCACCACCAGCGGCTGGAACTATATTGCCATAGACGACGATGTGTATATGTACACCGGCGTCACCTCTGTCACCTCGGACCAGTCCAACATCGGCTTCATCCTTTCCAACCAGCGGACCAAGGAGACCAAGTTCTATCCCTGCGCCGGAGCCACGGAACAGTCCGCCCAGGTATCCGCCCAGAGCCGGGTCCAGCAGATGAGCTATGAGGCCACCTTCCCTCTGCTTTTGAACATCGCGGGCCAGCCCACCTATTTCATGTCCTTGAAGGGCAACGACGGTCTGGTGAAAATGTACGCCATGGTCAATGTCCAGCAGTACCAGCTGGTGGAAACCGGGCAGACGCTGGCGGAGTGTGAGAACAACTACCGCCAGGCCCTGGCCCACGCGGGCCTCATCGCCGCCGGAGAGCAAAAGCCCGCCGCCGGAGAGGCTCAGGAGCAGGAGGGTATCGTGGCCGAGATTCGCAGCGCAGTCATCGGTGGCGACACCCATTATTATGTCCGCATGGAGGACAGCTTAGGCTATCTGGACTTCAACACGGCGGAAGTGCCTCTTGCCGTGCTGCTGAACGTCCGGGACCATATCCGCTACACCTTCGTGCTGGAGGGTGCGGAGTTCCCCGCCCACGGCATCGTCCCGGCCACGGGGTTTGAATATGTGGACTGGGACAATTAAGGTTTCTGAAAAGGGCGGCCGTAAACGTTCCGTCAAAGGGAAATGAGCGAATGTAGAAAGCGGCGCGGTTGAACCGCGCCGCTCTCACTTTCCCTAAACGCAAGAGCCTTGTCAAGGGAGCGCTGCCTTGAAGGCGCGGTTTTCCGTGAGGGCTCGGGGCCGTTTCCGCGTCGCTCGTATTTTTCGGGCCCTCGCTTCATTCAATTTTGCCGTTTCCCACTATGGATTTTCACAAAAATGTATGATACAATAACTCCGCTTCCGCCCTGCGTTTCGAGGCGGGAATTCAACAAACACTGGTTCGGACGCGGCGCCGCCGGACCTGGAAGGAGCTCCTATGATTAAAATTACTACCGACAGCACCTGCGACCTGCCGGAACGGCTGCTGGAGCAATATGATATTTCCGTTTTCCCCCTGGGCATTGTCAAGGCTGGAAAGCTCTATCATGACGGGGTAGACATCCGCACAGCGGACATTGCCGCCCATGTGGAAGCCGGCGGGGAAATCACCACCACCAACGCCGTCAACGTGGCGGACTACGAGGATACATTCCGGACGCTGACGGAACGGTATGACGCCGTAATCCACATCAATATCGGAAGCGGCTTCTCCTGCTGCCACCAGAATGCCAAGCTGGCGGCGGAAGAGGTGCCGGAGGTCTATGTGGTGGACTCCGGAAACCTGACCGTGGGCCACGGAATGATGGTGCTGGCCGCCGCGGACGCCGCCCAGGCGGGAAAATCCGTCACGGAGATTCTGGAGCTTTTGGAGGGCATGGTCTCCAGACTGGAGACCAGCTTTGTTCTGGACCGATTGGACTATATGAAAAAGGGCGGGCGGTGCTCCGCTGTCACTGCCCTGGGGGCAAACCTTTTGAAGCTGCACCCCTGCGTGGAAGTCATCGACGGCAAAATGTCCGTGACTAAGAAGTACCGGGGCGGCATTGCCAAGGTGGTGGCGGATTATATCCGAGAGCGGCTCCGAGACCGGACGGACCTGGATTTCAGCCGGGTCTTTCTGGTAGATACCTGCCCGGGGGACGAGCTGGCGGGCATCGCCCGGGAGATCATCCGGGAGGACGGCCGCTTTGGTGAGATTCTGGAAGCCAAGGCGGGCTGCACCATCTTCTGTCACTGTGGACCCAATACCCTGGGGCTGATTCTTCTGCGGAAATAATGAGGAGACGGCGGTCCTTGCAGACAATTGCGGGTGCAAAACCGCGCAGGAAAAGGAAGGCGGCCGCTCATCGCAGCCGCCTTTCATCCGCTCTTCACCGGATGGGCGCGTTATAGGGTGGAAAGGTCCCCTCCCCCAGGCTTCCTTTTCCCGCCGCCGTGTTATAGAATGTTCCCAAAACCGACAGATGGGAGCGGATCGCATGAACGGACAAGCCAAGTCCCTGGCCCAGTATTTGAAAAGCGCCAGTAAGCTAGTGGTGCCGGTATACCAGCGCAGCTACAACTGGAAAGCGGAACACTGCCAGAAGCTGTACAGCGACCTTATAAAGATGATCCGGGAAAATAAGCCCTGGCACTTTTTCGGCGGCATCGTCTCCGTCAGCGACCCCATGGGCAACAGCTTTGAGCTGCTGTGGGGCGATCCCGCCGACTATGACCGGACCTCCAACCTCACCCAGAATTACCTCTTTTTCTATGAACAGATTCAAAAGAACGAGGTTCCCGTGGACCGCCTGTTCACAGCCGCAGAGCATCTACAGATCATCGACATCGCCCTGACCCTGCCCTATGACGATCCCCAGCTGGTATTCGAAAGCCTGAACTCCACCGGCCTGGAGCTCAGCGAGGGCGACAAGATTCGCAACTACGTCTTGATGGGCCTATCCATGGAGGAGCAGGAGCGCTATTATGACCGCTACTGGAACCCCATTGAGAAAAAGGCCGGCTATGACAGCCGAACCGGGTCCTACGATGTCAGCCCCTTTATCCGGGACTATTTGGGCTTGAAGCTCCGGCGGATTGTCAGCACCCGGGACGTGTATCCCGCCTTTAAGGACTACGCGGAAAAGCACGGCCCCATGGAGGCCCTGCTGCGGGACCTGCTGGACTACGCCAAGCGGTATCAAAAACTCTCCGGAAGCCCTGACTTTCCCCAGCTTCTCCAATCCTCGCTCTACCGTCTGAGCCGCTTTGAGAGCAGCGTCACCTGCCCCTTTTTCATGGAGGTATTCCGGGTCCAGGAAGAGCACCCCGACCTGCTGACGCTGGATGGCGTGGCCCAGGTATGCCGGACGGTGGAATCTTATCTCCTGCGGCGAGTCATCTGCGACCTGCCCTCCAACGCTCTCTATAAGGTGTTCCTATCCCTCTGCGGCGATGTGAAGCGGCTGGCAAACCTCACACTGACGGCCTACAACGCCCAATACAGCAACGCGCCGTTTTCCGAAAAGAAGTCCATGCCGGACGGATATCTCCAAAGCGGCTTGAAGCTGAACCAGAGGATTGCCCAAAAGGATCGCTGGGGTCTCCCGGAGTTAGAGGAGCGGACTCAGGAACTAACGGCCCTGGCGTTAAAGCTGTGGCCCTATGCCGCGACGGCTTATACCGCGCCGAAAAAGCAATATGACGAGGTGGCGCTGGATGACGGCGCTAACCTGACGGGCCGCATTTTGATGAAATACCGCTTTCATGGTGGCGAGCACGAAGCGAGAAGCTGGGCCGAGATGTACGCGGCAGTGGTCCGGGAGCTCCACGCGCGGGACCGCTCCTATCTCAACTACCTGGCCAGAGCAGAAAGCAGCGCGGACCTGGCGAAGCACTTCGCGCGGACGGAGGACGCCTTCGGCGCGGCGGAAGGGATCGACCAGGAGATTTATCTGAACACCGGGCTCTCCACCCAGCGCAAAATCAATACACTCCTAAAGCTCTTTGACCATTACGGAGAGGACCCCGGCGACCTGATCTTTTTCCTGGAGGACGCGCCGGAGCCGGACGGCGGGGACGGAAGCGGCACTTTACGGCGGCAATACTGGCAGTATGCCCTGGAGGAAATTCAAAAGGCCACCGGGACCTTCCACAACGTCAGCCCCACGAAAAACAACGCCGTTTATTGGGCCACAATGCGCCCTTACGTTCTGATTGGGTGTGTAGCGAATTTCGATGCCGCCCGGGTGGAGCTTTACATTGACTACGGCGACGCGGGAAAAAACCAAACAGTCTTTCAGGAGCTGAAAGACCATAGGGAGGAGAGCGAGGCCGCCTTTGGTGAAACGCTGATCTGGCAGGAGCAGGAAGGCGTCTGGTCACGCAAGCTCTATACCGAGCGGTCCGGCGTCAGTGTCCAGGACCACGAAGGCTGGGTGCGGCTGCGGGCGTTCCACTGTGAAAAGGCCGCGGCGCTCCTCCGGGCCGCGGCTCCCTACCTGCTTTAAGCGCACTAAACGGGCCCGCCCGGGAATTGATTCCAGGCGGGTCTCACCTTCCGCCAGGAACCGGCTTGAGGCAGATATATACAGTACGAGGGCGGCGGCGATTTCATCCATCAGGGTCTTGATGAACTGGATGCAGTCGTTGATGACCTGTATAGCGGAGACAGCCAAGCCGGTGGACTCCGTTCCGGTTCTCACATCCTGGATGGAGCGGCTGACCGGCGTGTTGGTATTCTGGACCGCCTCGGCAGACTTGGCGGCCAGACCGCGGACCTCGTCGCTACCACGGAGAAGCCTTTGCCGGCACTGCCGGCCCGGGCGGCCTCCACCGCCGCGTTGAGGGCCAGAATGTTGGTCTGGAGGCGATGTCCTCGATGGTTTTGATAATGGTTCCAATCTGGTTGGAGGAGCGGTCGATGTTCCGCGCTGCCGCGGTGAGCCGCTCCATTTTGGTGTCGGCCTCGGCGGCGTACCCGGTCGCCTTATCCACCAACTCACTGGCATTTCCGCAGCGCACGGCGCTGGTCTGGATTTTGGGGGTAATGGCGGTTACATTGGACACCGGCCCGTCTATGGAGGTCGCCTGCTCCAGCGCTCCCTGGGAGAGGGCCAGGAAGTCGCCAATGTAGTAGGACTCGTTTTTCGTCACGTCCACGGACAGGTTGCCGTCGGCCATTTCGCCCAGGATGCGGCCTACGTTGTCAATGGTTTCCCGCAGACAGCCGCAGACGCGATGGGTGGTCTGGGCGATCACGCCAATCTCGTCCTCCCGGTCCGCGGAGAGATTCAGGTCTCCCAGCCAGCCAATGGCCCGCTCGACCACCATGAGCTCCCGGCCCTCCCGCCGCAGAATCAGGAGGGTAATGAAAATGATGGCCGCCATGACCGCGCACAGCGCGCCCACAATCAGGCGCACCTCCATAACGGAGCTGTAAACTTCCGCGGCGCTGTCCCGCACCATGAATACCCAGCCCCGGTCTTTCAGATATTTGTAGACCACCAGCTCGTTTTCCCTGTTCTCATCCCGGTGGGAGTATGTACCGGCCCGGGTGGAGCCGTCTGCCTGAATACGCCGAATAATCTCCTGGTATCCGACATCGGTGGTCTCGGTGTACTTCTGAGCCCGGCGCAGCAGCTCAGGGTTGTCAGGGGTTCGCGGCAGGTCGCAAACCTCACTGACCAAGGCAAAAGCGGTCATATATTCTTCCGCAGAAACCACATAGTCGTCGATAATCGCGGCTTATCTCCCCTTTTTCACCCCTTTTTTCATAGGAGAAGCCCTGGCCCCAAGAAGTTTTACAACTGGGGACCTAAGCTTTTTAGCGGGGCGGCCGCCCATCCGGGGATATACAGGCACTTTTTCGCCTCCGGCCACATATACTGGCCTTAAAGACCGCAAAGGAGGCATTGAGTATGGATGAAAAATCGGCCCAGATGGCCGAACAGCTCCGGAAGAATCCGGCGATGCTGAAATCCCTGATGCAGTCCCGGGACGGACAGACGCTGATGCGGATGCTGACCCAGGACGACGGAGGCGCGGGGCTGAAAAAGGCGGTTCAGTCCGCCGCCAGAGGCGACGCCGGGGCCATGACCCAAATGGTAAACCAGATCATGCAGAGTCCCGAGGGGGCGGCGCTGGTAGAGCGGATCAACAAGGCCGTCCAGAAGTAAATTCTATGACAGAGGGGGTTGGCCCGTATGGCGGAATTTGACGACAAGCTGAACAGCATACTGTCCAACCCGGACGCCATGAGCCAGATCATGCAGCTGGCCCAGTCCCTGGGCGGCGGAGGACAGACTGCGGCCCCTTCCCCGCCCCAGCCGGATTCACCCGGCCCGCAGCGGGCCCCTTCCTGGGGACCGCCGCCTCCGCAGGCCCCCCCTCCTCCTACGGGGGGCGGGGGCGATCTGCTATCCTCCCTGCTGGGGGGCGGCGGGCTGGACCCGGGGCTGCTCTCCCGCCTGCTGCCGCTGATTCAGGAGCTGGGGGGCCAGCGGGAGTCCAACGCCCGGAACCTGCTTTACGCCCTGCGGCCCTACCTGCGGAGCGACCGGCAGGAGAAGGTGGAACGGGCGCTCCAGCTGGCGCGGCTGTTTCACCTTGGGAAGAAATTCCTCACGGAATGGGGGGGCTGAGGCATGTATAACCGCTACATCCGCAACGACAACGGCTCCTATACCCGTATTCCGGAGGAGGGGGGCTCCGGCGGTCCCCCTCCTGGCGGCCCTCCCTCCGGAAGCTCCCCGTCTGGCGGCCCTTCCCCCGGTGGTCCGCCGTCTGGAGGACCATCTCCGGGAAGTCCTCCACCTGGGGGTCCCCCCCCTGGCGGCCCTCCGCCTGAGGGACACTCCTCTGGCAGTCCTCCCCCTGGAAATCCCCCGCCGAACGGCCCGGGGCCTGGGCGGCCTCCCCACGGCCCACCTCACGGCGGACGGTCCGCGGACGGCCTTACCGGTATTCTCCAGCATCTGCTGGACCAGTTCCATCTGGACCATGTGGACACGGGGGACCTGCTGCTTCTTGGGCTGTTGTTCTTCCTTTTCCGGGAAAACGCGGATGAGGAGCTGCTGGTAGCCCTGGGGCTGTTGCTGATTCTATAGGAAAAAAGGACGGGAACTCCCGTCCTTTTTCGCGTCTTAATGCATAGGCTCCATGGTTTCCGCCCCGTCCTCCTCCAGCAGCACCGTGCCGTCGGGCAAGGTGAATCGGGAGGCGTCGTACTCCGTCTGATCTACATAAAGGGAGGTCATCCGATAAACCGCCGTCTCTCCCAGCAGACGCTCCGCCTGGACCAGAAGTCCGTTTTCCACGCTGACCCAATACCGGGTAACATAGCCCGCCTCGTCCGCCGCTGTCTCCACATAGATGCAGGTCAAAGCGTCCAGTGGCCGGTAATCCGCCAAAAGGATGCTCTCTGTCGGGAGGTTCAGAATGTCCTCATAGGTGGGAATGGACTGTTCTACATCCGCGGAGAACTCCCCCGCCGGAAGGATCGTGACCGCCGCGTCCTGACCGTAGCCGTACCAGATATAGGTGGTCTCTCCGTTGGTGACGCTGATTCGGGTATTTCCGTCCGGCAATCCCCGGTCCACCCGGGTCCAGGCCCCCCGGACGATGGTATAGAGCTCCTGGTTCCCGCCACCGCCGTCCCAGAGGTATTCAATGGTCATGCTCCGCCCATAGTTCTCTGGCCTGGAAAGGCTGGCAATGGCGGCCTGGACCGTTTCCGGCGTAATCTCCACCACTGTGACACCGGTGGAGTTCCCACTGCCCTCGGCGGCGGGATCCCTGGGGAGGTCGGAGGGGGGAAGGGAAATGTGGGCAGTGCGGTTTAGACTGCCGCCCAGCATCAGCGCCACCAGGACCACGGCCACCGCCAGCACGGCCCAGGTAATCCAATTCAGATTTCGCTTGTCCATGGCCCTTACGCTCCATAATCGGCGGGCCGCTCCTTTCGAAGGCCGTAACGCCACTCGATGGCGTCGGCGATGCGGCGGCAGGCGCTCCCGTCGCCGTAGGGATTCACGGCCCGGGCCATTTCGTTGTAGGCGTTTTTATCCTGAATCAGCCGAGAGGCCATGGTGACAATATCGTCCTGAACCACCCCGGCCAGCTTCACGGTTCCAGCGGTCACGGCCTCCGGCCGCTCCGTTTCCCGGCGGAGAACCAGCACGGGCTTGCCCAGGGCCGGAGCCTCCTCCTGGAGGCCGCCGGAGTCCGTCAGCACCAGATAGCAGCGGTCCATCAGGTTGTGCATTTCGTCGGCGGGGAGCGGTTCGATCAGATGAACCCGGGGCGCGCCCCGGAGGTACTGGTCCACCGCCTCCCGGACCACCGGGCTCAAATGGACGGGGTAAACCAGCTCCACGTCCCGGTGCTCCTCCGCGATCTGCCGGAGGGCCAGACAAATGTTCTTCATGGGCTCACCGTAGTTCTCCCGTCGGTGGCAGGTGACCAGAAGCACCTTCTTCTCCCCGTAGGGCAGGCGGTTCAGCTCATCTGTCGCAAAGCGGTAGTCCTCCCGGACGGTGGTTTTCAGCGCGTCGATAACCGTGTTTCCGGTGACAAAGATGTCCTCGATCTTCCGGCCCTCCCGCAGGAGATTTTCCCGGTTTCCGGCAGTGGGGCAAAAGTGCAGGTCCGCAATGGAGGAGGTCAGCACCCGGTTCATCTCCTCTGGGAAGGGGGCGTATTTGTCATAGGTCCGAAGCCCCGCCTCCACATGGCCCACGGCCACCTGATGGTAATAGGCGGAGAGGGCCCCGGCGAAGGTGGTGGAGGTGTCCCCGTGAACCAGAATCATGTCCGGTTTAAGTTTGTCAACGGCCTCGTCCATACCCAGGAGGCACTTGCTGGTGATGCTGGAGAGGGTCTGCCGGGGGGTCATGATGTCCAGGTCCCAGTCCGGCGTGACGCCGAACACCTCCAACACGCTGTCCAGCATCTGCCGGTGCTGGGCAGTAACACAGCAAAGGCTCTCGATGCCGGGGCGAGAGGCCAGCTCCTTCACCAAGGGGCACATTTTGATGGCCTCCGGCCGGGTGCCAAAGACGCTTAAAATCCGTACGCTTTTCATTCAGCCCTCCTTGTCCCCTCCGCCGGGGGCTTCCTTCCGCTCCGGGTGCTCGCCGTGATGCCCCAGCTCCCGAAGCTCCTCGATCTCCTCGTGGAGCTCCTCCCGAATTTCCTTGGGAAAAACCACCCGGGCGGCCACCGCCGCCACGATGCACAAAGCCAAGAAAAACAGCATGGCCTTCTGCTCCCCTCCGGTGGTCAGCACCACGGCGGAGAGGCCCAGCATGGCGGAGATGACGTACAGCGTCGCCACCGCCTGCTTTTGATTCAGGCCCATGTCGATAAGCCGGTGGTGAATGTGTCCCCGGTCGGCGTGCATGGGGCTCTGCCCGTGGGCAATGCGCCGGATGAAGGCGAAAGCCGTGTCAAAGATGGGCAGTCCCAGAATCAGGAAGGGCACGGCAAAAGAAATCACCGCGTAGAATTTGAAAAGTCCCTGGATGGACATGGTTGCCAGGATATAGCCCAGGAAGGTGGCCCCGGTGTCTCCCATAAACATCTTGGCGGGGTTGAGGTTGTAGGGCATAAAGCCCACGCAGGCCCCGACCAGCGCCGCCATGATCAAGGCCACCTCTCCCTCGGAGGCCAGCAGGGCGATGACCAGCATCGTGGTCGCCGAGATGGCGGAGACCCCATTGGCAAGACCATCCAATCCGTCGATGAGGTTTACCGCGTTGGTGATGCCCACAATCCACAGCACCGTGAAGGGCACGGACAAAGGGCCCAGCACCCAATAGAGGCTATCAGAAAAGATGTTGGGGTTGGAAAAGGCCTGGATGACCACGCCGTTCAAGGCGGGAATCAGGGCGGCGGCGATCTGGACCACGAATTTCAGCATGGCGGGCAGGGCCATGATGTCGTCTACCACCCCCAGAACCACAATGATGACGGAGCCCAGGAGAATACTCTGCATTTGTCCGTTTCCACGGACGTTTCCCAGTATGAGGACGCTGACCATGAAGCCGATGAAGATGGCCAGACCCCCCAGGCGGGGAATGGGGACCTTGTGCATCCGGCGGGCGTCCTTGGGCACGTCCACCGCCCCCACCTTGTAGGCGAAGGTCTTGACCACGGGTGTCATGAGGAAGCTGATGACCAACGCCGCCAGCAGGGCGAGGGCCGCATAGGCAATCAGCCGGTTATCTAAGGGCATGTTGAGTTCTCCTTATCGGGGCAGGAAGCCCACCTTTTTATAAACCTTCGAGAGGGTGCGACCGGCAATGCGGGAGGCCCGCTCCGCGCCCTGTCGGTAGATGTCCTCCAGATACGCTTTGTCCGCCATCAGGCGCTGGGCCTCCTCCCGAATGGGGCGGAACAGCTCCACCACCGCGTCGCCCACGGCAGGCTTGAACACCCCGTAGCCCTGGTTTTGAAAGGCAGCCTCCGCCTCCTCCAGGGTTTTGCCGGTGGCGGCGCAGTAGATGGTCAGCAGGTTGGAAACGCCGGGCTTCGTCTCCTTGTCATAGCGGACGCTGGTTTCACTGTCGGTGACGGCCCGTTTGAATTTGCGCTGAATGACCTCCGGCGGGTCCATCAGATTCACGCAGCCGTCGGGGTCGGATTTGCTCATCTTATTTAGGGGATTGCCCAGGCTCATAATCCGGGCCCCCTGGTCCACCCGCTGGATGAATGCCTCCGGCAGGACAAAGGTGTCGCTGTAAACGCCGTTGAAACGCTGGGCGATGTCCCGGCATAGCTCCACATGCTGCCGCTGGTCCTCTCCCACGGGCACCAGGTCCGTCTGATAGAGCAGGATGTCCGCCGCCATGAGCACCGGATAGGTAAAGAGGCCGGCGGTGATGTTGTCAGCATGCTGCTGGGACTTTTGCTTAAACTGGGTCATACGGCTGAGCTCACCGAACTGGGTATAGCAGCTCAGCACCCAGCTGAGCTCCGCGTGCTGGGGCACGTGGCTTTGGATGAACATAATACTCTTTTGCGGGTCCAGGCCGCAGGCGATGTATTGGGCCAGCTGCTCCAGAGCCCTGCGGCGCAGGTCCGCCGGGACCTGCCGGACGGTGATGGCGTGCATGTCCACGATGCAGTACACACACTCATACTTCTCCTGAAGGGCCACCCAGTTTTTGATGGCTCCCATATAAGACCCCAGGGTCAGTTCGCCGCTGGGCTGGATGCCGCTGAAAATCCGTTTTTTCTTGTTTTCCATAGACACACCTCGCTATCCGGCCCCGGCACTCCAGAGCCTATTTAATTTTATTAGTTTACCACGAAATTACGGAAAGCGCAATTGCCGGATGGCAAAAACCGCACAAAAACTACACAAAAAACGAGGGAATTTCTGCTTCTAGATTATGAGCCGTGATATCCGCTCCCTGGATATGGGACAATGGCCGCCGAACCCAAGCGGCGTCCGCGCCCCCGGTTCCGCCGACCCGCTCTTTTGATGTTTCCTACTAAAAACAGGAAAAAATTTGGCACTTATTCCAACTTGTTCCAGTTAATGCTTTGGTGTATTTTAATAAGACATATAAATTATTTTTGGAAAGAATTAAAAATCGGGCGGAGCGCCAAAACAAGAGGGACATATCGTACCGCTGGCGTCATTGAAATCGGTTCCAGTTGTTACAAAAACGTAAAACGATGCGTAGAGCGCCTTTCATGCCAAGCTATGCTTCTTTATCGTCCACAACGCGGACAAGGCCGCGCTCCCGGTCAAGCGCGTGGTCGCCATGTTCACCCAGCCAAGAGCACGCCACCCAGAATGCGGCGCTGAAAACTTCACTGGCCCGGACCGGAGAGTCCTTGGAGGAGTTCTTCCCCTGTTGGCTGCCGCCATGGCGATTTGCAAGGGCCTGGAAACCTATATCGAGCTGTGAGGAAACCATTATCATGCTAATCTTTTTTCTTGTGGCCCTGGCGGCCAGCGTCGCGGGGGCAATCTGCGGCATCGGCGGCGGCGTGATCATCAAGCCGGTGCTGGACCTGCTCCATTTGGAGACGGTGACCACCATCAGCTTTTTGTCCGGCTGCACGGTACTGTCCATGAGCTGCTATTCGGTGGGAAAATCCCTCCTGGCGAAGGAGCGCAGCGTCTCTTTGGACATAGGAACGCCCCTGGCCCTTGGGGCGGCGGCGGGCGGCCTGGCGGGAAACCAGCTCTTTGCCGCCGTGCGGGAGCTGTCCGGCTCGCCGGATACGGTGGGGGCGGTTCAGGCCGCCTGCTTGGCCGTGGTAACCGCGGGCACGCTGCTGTATACGGTCAACAAGGCCCGCGTCCCTACCCGCCGTGTTCAAAATTTTGCCGCCTGTGTGGTCATCGGGCTGGCGCTGGGGGCGATGTCCAGCTTTTTGGGCATCGGCGGCGGGCCCATCAACCTGGTGGTGCTGTACTACTTTTTCAGTATGGACACCAAAACCGCCGCCGCCAACAGCCTGTATATCATCCTGTTCAGCCAGATATGCAATCTGCTTGCCACGCTGTTCGGCGGCACGGTCCCGCCCTTCCGCTGGCCCGTGCTGGCGCTGATGGCGGCGGGAGGCATCGGCGGCGGAATCATCGGGCGGAAGCTGAACCGCCAGATGGAGAATCAATCGGTGGAGCGGCTGTTTATTGGGCTGATGGCGCTTATCATCTGCATTAGCCTGTTCAATACGTGGCGGTATGCGGGCTGGTAGTCGAGAGATATCCAGCGATATATCGTCCTGAAAACCTTGTCCTGAAAATAAGGAGTATATTTTTAAAGGGCCGCTAATTTTCCAACAAGGCGGCGGTCTCCATTGCCGCCTTACGCGGATTCTCGCTTATCACTTTGGTGACGCCATCGCCAACGTTCTCTCGCAGTCTGCGATCACGGAAATCGCCGGTGCTTAGATCGCTCAACGCGAAAAGTAAAAACACGAAGTCATTGCTCTTGATTTTGGTTGTTTCAATAAGCTATTATTTCTGAAAAACAATTGGGGAAAATGATGAAGAAAGTGATAAAATAGAGAGGATGGAGTACATAGATTTACGAAAATTGAATAGGAGAGAGCTCAAGCAGATACGCCGACAGGTCGTACGCCTCAAAAAGATGGGGAAAACCGGGAAAGAAATGGAGGAATTAACCGGAGTACGGCAGAACATATTTCTTTTGGATGACCCTGTCCATGTGGTAATGTCCGAAGAAGTGGTATTTGAACTTGCACCGCTGTCAGTTCAGTTTTTTATCAACTCCTCCGCGATCTCTCTGAGTCGGGCGTTCAATTCTTTGTTTTCCATATTCTCTGGCAGCGCCAGCGCCTGTTCCATCAGCTCCGCCTGCTCCGCCGTCAGAGCCACCAGCCGCTGGCGCAGGGCGAGGGGATCGCCCCCGCCGCCCTCTTGTCCTTGCTGGACGAGGCTGGCGATATCCAAGAACTCCTCCGTGATCTCCTGCCCGGTCTGGTCGAGGCCGTTGATGGCCTCCAGGATGGCCCGGCGCAGCTTGTCCTCATCCAGCGTGGGAGGACGATTCGCTTTTTGCCGTTTCTGGCCCAGGCGCATCGCTTGTAGGGCGTACCGCACTCCCCGCATACCAGCAGTTCGGGCAGGGCGTATTTAGCGGAGTATTTACCCTGTTCCGTCTTGCCCGTTTTCCGCATCACCTTCCGTTTGCTGGACCTGCGGGCCATCTCCTCCCGTACCTGACAGAAGATCTCTTTCGGAATGATCGGCGGGTGATTGTTCTCCACGTACACCATGGGGCGCTCCCCCTGGTTTTTCTTTACCGTCTTGCTGATGCAGTCGGTGGTGTAGGTCTTTTGCAGCAGGGCGTCGCCAATGTATTTCTCATTGACCAGGATGTTGTGGATCACCTGATACGTCCAGCCCTGGATTCCGCAGGAAGTAGGAACCTCGTCCGCTTCCAGCTCCGTCTTGATCTGGCCCAGGCCGCACCCGTCCAGGTAGCGGCGGAAGATACGCTTTACTGTCTCCGCCTCCTCCGGGATGATCTCCGGCTGACCGTCAGGCCCCCGCCGGTAGCCCAGCAGCTTCTTGTACTGGAAGGGGACGTTCCCAGCCTCCCGGCTCTTTTGGATGCCCTAGATCACGTTTTTGCTGATAGACTCGCTCTCCGCCTGGGCAAAGCCGCTGAACAGGGTAATCAGGTACTCGCTGGACTCCGTCAACGTATTGATATTTTCCTTTTCAAAGATTACACCGATTGGTGAATGTTCCACCTGCGTTGGGATGCCAACCGCACTCCAGTTCGCGAAAGGCCCACCACTCCGCGTTTGTTTCATACTCTCCCGCGGTTTATCCAAAGGACCATCGGATAAATACACTGGTATGCGGACACGCCATCAATATGAACAAGGGCAGAAGGTTTGCCTTACTGTTTCCGTGTCATAGTCTTAATCAATATTTACAAGCAAATATTCTCTGCTGCCCAGCCCGATTTCCGCCGCATGTTCTATGGTATGAATGCCATTACGGGACTCAATCCGCTGGATCAGCGAAGCACCGTCCCCGGCGGCATAGACCAAATCGACACAGGCTTGATCCAAAGCAACGGGGTCATAGGATGCCAGAATACCGATGTCACGCATATCCGGCTCAGCGGGATTACCATCACAGTCGCAGTCTACACTCAGACGATTCATGACGTTGATATAAACGATCTGCCCATCCAGAGCGTCTACCACAGACTTACCAGCCTCGCCCATCGCTTCCAGAAACGCGTTCTGATCCCTTCCCCACATACTGCCGCCTGTTCCGCCAGAGTGAATATGGCTTTTCCCTTCCGAGGAACCAATTCCAATAGAGATATTTTTGATGGCTCCGCCATATCCGGCCATAGAGTGACCCTTGAAGTGGGACAACACCAGGAAGGAATCATAGTCCGCAAAGTGCGCGCCGACATAGTTCTCTGTCAATCTGGTTCCACCTGTCACCGGCAGGGTCATAGAGCCGTTTTCATCCATAATGACCACATCGGCAATGGCGGTAAAGCCATGATCCTCAGCTACTTGATAGTGCGTCGCCGTGTTGGCACGGGAGCCGCCATAGGCGGTATTGCACTCCACGACGGTACCGTTGACCTCATGCGCAACGTCTGCGATCAGGGCAGGGTCCAGATAATTGCCGGCAGGCGGTTCTCCTGTGGAGAGCTTCACGGCTACATTTCCAGTGGGGGTCCAGTTCAGGGCCTTATAGACCGCCATCAGGCCCTCCGATGAAATGTCTGTGGTCATAAAGACCTGGGGCGTATCCCCAGATGGAACGTCAGAATTGCAGAGATGACGGTACAGCATATAAGCCACCTCCGCACGGGCCGCATTGGTTTTTGGATGGATACGTCCAGTGTCATCGGTACGGAGCAGTCCATTAGCCGAAGCCCACGCAACGGCATTCACCGCATAGCTGCTGACCAGAGAAGCATCCGCGGCAGTCAGGTCGGTTTCCACATCAGGATTTCCTGCGTATCGATACAGGATCACCGCAGCCTGCTCTCTTGTGACCGGGTCGCCGCTGCCAAAACGCCGAAGCCCTCTTGCTCTCCAAACAGTTTGGCCATTGTATCTGGCGGAACATACCTCTGAAATAATGCGGATAAGATTACACCCAACAGGAACATCGGCCCGGTGACCTTGAGGTTCCGCCCCAGGTTTTTCATAAAGCGCGCAAGGAGGTTGGGGGCGGTATCACGGTTTTTAGGTTCTGAAAATCCATTGAAATCAAAAAAATGTTTATTGGGATAGAACATACGGAGGAGAAAGCCAGCCGTAATACCGCAGAGGAAACAAGAGACGATCCGAATCATCAGCATCTTCGGTCCCAGCGCCATACTGTAAAAAGTCAACCGCGGGTTCAATAGAATGGAACTCATCATAAACGCTGCCAGCCAGTCATGCTCTATGCCGCTTTCAGCGAATGAGGCGGCAATCGGAATTGTGCCGTACATACAGAGGGGCGAGGCGATCCCCAGAGCCGAGGAGGGGATTATGCCTAAAGCGCCCAGACGTTTCCCCTGGATAGAGCGAAACAATCCATGTATCGAGTCTTTCACAAAAACGGACACAGCAGACCCAAGCACCATGCCCAGCACCCAATAGGGAAAAATTCGCTCCAGCTGAAGGGTGAAATAGTACCAAAGGTAGATGAACTCTCTCCGCAAAGCGATGAATATAGGAATCACCCCGCTTTATATCGAGTCCCGACCAGTCACCGGAGCATTCTATACTGTTCGTCATCCACCGGCTCCAGCCACTCATTGGCGGTATCCTCGCCAGGAATCTCCACAGCTACATGAGAA